>NZ_JASWIM010000059.1:0-19436 GCF_030291335.1 Arenibacter flavimaris | reverse complement strand
AAAACGAACCTTCGGGAACTCTTCAGCAAAACTAAATTTCAAAATGACAAAGAACGAAATAGGCTTAATGGGCCAAATTTATTTAATTTTTAAAACGTCCCAATTTTAATGGGACACTAGTGGCCCAAAACCGCAAATTATAGTTAAAAGCTGTACTGTCCTTAGCCTTTACCCAAGCATTTTTTCCATCCCACCCAAAAATTGCCGTACTATCGGTTGTACTGGTATGCCTTGCTCTGTTGTTCCAGGTATCAATGGTCTGGTAGGTATCGCGAGGCACAGAACCATCCAAAGGCTGATAATTGAATCTAAAGGACAAATAGCCATTGGAATACCATTTTTTTAGCCCTCCCATGGCTTCCATGGCCTCCCAAACCACCTTTCCCGCCTCGGACCGATCAAGTCTCTTTTTTGCCTTGTCAACCCTGTTATTCACCCATGACATTGGTATGGAACCAAGATTGGTTTCCTTACCCACTTCGGCCCCGGTAACTTCCTTTTTAGGTTGGGAAGTCTCCTTACAGGAGAACATAACACCAAATAGTATTACTGTGTAAACAAAGATATTCTTCATAGTGAATAATTGGATTTTACTCTTTAATATTTCCGTATGAATTAAACGGCTTTATGACCCAAACTGGCCTTTTTTCTATCCTCATAATTTTGCGCTACCCTTTTATCAAATTCATCTGGTGCCTCAAAATTCATGATATTTTCATTTAGTCGTTCCTGGCCACCAAAAATTACATGTAATTCTTTATTCAGTAATCCTTCTATGGAGCGTTGGGCCACAAATTCCGGGGAATCCATCACCCTCCCTTTAAATTTCTCCATCATATCCGTATCCGTTGCAGTTGGAAAAGAGCAGGTAACACTTATATTAAAAGGAGCAAGCTCCCTTCTCATAGCGTCCGAAAATTGGCGTACGGCTGCCTTAGTACTCCCGTAGGCCGCATAAAAGGGCATACCTATCAGCCCCAAACCAGAAGATATATTTAGAATAGCAGCCTCTTTGGACGCTTTTAAAAGCGGAATACAATATTTAGTAAGCAAAAACACAGCAGTAATATTCACCGCTACTTGATCATAAAGGTCTTCATCCTGTATATCCTCCAAAGGACCGGCAGAAACAATACCGGCATTGTTGATCAAGATATCCAGATGCCCCCATTTGTCTTCTATAAGTGCCACAGCCTCCCTCAAAACTTCAATTTCCGCCACATCACCAGCAATGCGTATAAACTTAACGTCCTCAAATTCTTGCGACAACTGTTTTAAATTTTGCTTGTCCCGGGCTATGACGGCAATTTGGCGAACACCACCTTTCACCAATTCCTTAACCATACATTTTCCAATACCTCTAGTACCACCTGTGATGAGTACATTTTTTCCTTCTAGTTGCATATTCTATTAATTTGATTTAGACCGAAATGAGTTGTAATTCAACTTTAAATTAGCTAAAATTCACAACCCAAGCGCAGAAAAATAGGCTTAGTTAAAATAATTGATAAAGTAGAAAAATGAGGCCCAAAATTTTAGAGATTTGATAATCAAAAAGTTTTTAATGGTCATTTCCCCAACCCTTTTGATCAAGCCTGGATAGATTAAATTGAGATGGAAAAACTGCGGCAACCAAAAAGCCACCTAAAAAGGTGGCTCATAGTATAAATGATATAGCGAAAAAAGCCTTAAAAAAGGGCCTTTTCCATTTATGCTATTTTATTTCGCTTACGATCATTTTCTGTTAAATGAATCTTTCTAAGGCGTAAATGTTTTGGAGTAACCTCCACATATTCGTCTTTTTGGATATATTCCAAAGCTTCTTCCAAAGAAAACTTAATGGCTGGAACAATTTTGGCTTTGTCATCTGCGCCTGAGGAACGAACGTTCGACAATTTTTTGGTTTTGGTAATGTTCACCGTCATGTCATCACCTCTGGAGTTTTCTCCAATTACCTGACCCTCGTAGATATCCTCGCCCGGATCAACAAAAAACTTACCTCTGTCCTGTAATTTATCTATAGAGTAAGGAATGGATTTTCCTGTTTCCATAGATACCAAAGAACCGTTCTGTCTTTGAGGAATATCCCCCTTCATAGGTTGGTATTCCAAAAAGCGGTGCGCCATGATGGCCTCACCCGCGGTAGCCGTTAACAATTGGTTTCTTAGACCTATAATACCTCTTGAAGGAATTAAGAATTCACAGACCATTCGATTACCTTTGGCTTCCATACTGGTCATTTCCCCTTTACGGATTGATACCATTTCCACTGCCCTACCAGAAACTTCTTCCGGTAAATCTATGGTCAATTGCTCAATTGGCTCACATTTAACACCATCAATCTCCTTGATGATTACCTGTGGCTGACCAATCTGCAATTCATAGCCTTCCCTTCTCATAGTTTCTATCAAAACAGAAAGATGCAATACTCCACGGCCAAAAACCAAAAACTTATCAGCACTGTCCGTATCATTTACCCTTAAGGCCAAATTCTTTTCCAATTCCCTTTTTAGACGGTCATTGATGTGCCTGGAAGTTACAAACTTACCATCCTTTCCAAAAAATGGACTATCGTTGATGGTAAACAGCATACTCATGGTAGGCTCATCAATAGCAATCGTTTTCAGTTGTTCGGGATTTTCAATATCGGCAACTGTATCTCCAATTTCGAAACCTTCAATACCTACCAAAGCACAAATGTCTCCGGTAGCCACCTCTGGAACCTTTAGTCGGCCCATTCCTTCGAAGGTATACAATTCCTTGATTTTGGATTTTACAATAGATCCGTCTCTTTTTATTAAGGACACCTGTTGGTTCTCCTTTAAGGTACCCCTTTGCAATCTTCCAATGGCGATCCTTCCTGTAAATGAAGAATAGTCCAATGAAGTAATCAACATTTGGGTATTACCTTCTTTGGCCTCAAATGTAGGAATATGCTCAATAACCATATCCAATAGCGGCTCAATGTTCTCTGTTTGGTTTTTCCAATCATCGCTCATCCAATTGTTCTTTGCAGAACCATAGACCGTAGGAAAATCCAACTGCCACTCTTCCGCACCAAGTTCAAACATCAGATCAAAAACCTTTTCATGCACTTCCTCTGGAGTACAGTTTTCCTTGTCTACCTTATTGATTACAACACATGGCTTTAGACCCAAATCTATAGCCTTTTGAAGTACAAATCGGGTTTGGGGCATAGGACCTTCGAAGGCATCCACCAACAAAAGTACACCATCTGCCATGTTTAGAACACGCTCTACTTCACCTCCAAAATCGGCGTGACCAGGGGTATCTATAATATTGATCTTGGTATCCTTGTAAACCACGGAAACGTTCTTGGAGGTAATGGTAATACCCCTTTCTCGTTCCAAGTCATTATTATCTAGAATTAGGTCACCAGTATTTTGATTCTCCCTAAACAATTGACAATGATACATTATTTTGTCTACCAAGGTGGTTTTACCGTGGTCAACGTGGGCTATAATAGCTATGTTTTTTGTAACTCCCATAATATGATTTTAACCGCATCTAAGCACCCTAAATGCGGGCGCAAAGATACTCATTTTTTTTACGCCAACTACAAAAGCCTAATTTTTCTTATCTTATTGATATTGAAGTAGTTTTATAGAATACCAATAACATTCAAATTCCACTATCTTTGCACTAAAATTAAGAGCAATGAATCTAGAACATATACCTCAACTTAAATACACCAAAAGCAACAACTTTTTTCTGCTCTGTGGCCCCTGCGCCATTGAAGGCGAGGAAATGGCAATGCGCATTGCGGAAAAAGTGGTTTCCATTACCGATAAACTTAATATCCCCTACGTTTTTAAGGGAAGTTTTAAAAAGGCCAATCGTAGCCGTGTAGACTCCTTTACAGGGATCGGGGATGAAAAGGCCCTAAAAATCCTTAGAAAAGTATCCGAAAGCTTTAAGGTGCCTACCATTACGGACATTCATGAAATTTCCGATGCCCATATGGCCGCTGAATATGTGGATGTCCTACAAATACCGGCCTTTTTGGTACGCCAGACAGATTTGGTAGTGGCAGCGGCCGAAACCGGAAAAGTAGTGAACTTAAAAAAGGGGCAGTTTATGAGTCCGGAGAGTATGAAGCATGCGGTACAGAAAGTCCTGGATTCCAATAACCAACAGGTTATGGTTACGGACAGGGGAACCATGTTTGGCTACCAGGATATGATTGTGGATTTCCGCGGTATCCCAACGATGAAGCAGTATGCACCCGTAGTATTGGACGTTACCCATTCACTTCAACAGCCCAATCAGTCGTCAGGGGTTACCGGAGGTAGACCGGATATGATAGAGACAATTGCCAGGGCAGGAATAGTCACTGGTGCGGATGGCATATTTATAGAGACGCATTTTGATCCAGCAAACGCCAAAAGCGATGGGGCCAATATGCTGCATTTGGATCATCTGGAAAAATTATTGTCCAATTTGGTTGCACTGTGCAAAACGGTAAATGCTTTCTAAACTAGGATTAAAAACGTAAAAACCACAAACCTCCTATTTTTGAATGCCGTACATACCAATGCGGCATTTTCATTGAACATATGATTCAAAATTAAAATAAAAACTCCATTTAGGCCGACCCAAATTTACCCAATCCATAGTAGACCACAACTCCTAACGGTCATGATTTTTTTAACTCTCTATTCAAGAATATTGTTGGCGTTTGTGGGAGAAAAACATAAATTTGCCAAGGATCCACCTTGAAGGTCCAATTAAACGTTGACAGAAATTTTTTAATTTCACCTTAATCATCACCAATGAATCGCATACTTTTTAATCTCATTTTTGGAATATTCTTTTTATTGCTTACCTCCTGCAAGCAGGAAACAAATGAACAAATCTCAAAAAAACCGAACATAGTTTTCATCATGTCCGATGACCATGCTTATCAGGCCATTAGCGCCTATGACAACAGGCTCATCAACACTCCCAATATAGACAGAATTGCCAAGGAAGGCATGCTCTTTACCAATGCCAGCGTTACCAATTCCATTTGTGCACCATCGCGTGCCGTAATCCTGACCGGAAAACATAGCCACATCAATGGCAAGATTGACAATATTACCCCATTTGACACCACCAATGTTACCTTTCCCCAATTATTACAAAAAGCAGGATACCAGACCGCTATGTTCGGGAAGCTTCATTTTGGAAATAACCCTAAAGGCTTCGATGAATTTAAGATTCTACCAGGACAGGGAAGTTATTATAACCCAAAATTTATTACAGCGACTGGAGATACCACCATTACGGGTTATGTTACCGATATTACCACCGACCTCACCTTGGATTGGTTAGAAAATCGCAGGGATACCCAAAAACCCTTTATGTTGATGTACTTGCACAAGGCTCCGCACAGGTCCTGGATACCGGCACCAAGACATTACAAAGAATTTACAAAAAAAACCTATCCTTTACCAGCTACTTTGTTCGACAATTACACTACACGTGAAACTACGGCAGGACCTGCGGAAATGAACATCCTAAAGCATATGACATTGCGTTATGACCTAAAGATAACGGATACAGTACTGGACGAATTAAATATTGAGGAACATTTGGGCATTGGGGGTCTAAATAGATTTACCCCAGAACAGAGAGCGGAATGGGACAAAGTATACGGGCCCATAAATGAGGCGTTTAAAAAGGAATACGGCAATATGAACGATTCTATCCTAATGGTTTGGAAATACCAGCGATATATGCAGGATTATTTGGGGACCATTGCCGCAGTTGATGAAAATGTGGGTAGGGTATTGGACTATTTGGACAATGAGGGACTTACCGAAAACACTTTGGTGGTGTACACCTCCGATCAGGGCTTTTACCTAGGGGAACACGGCTGGTTCGACAAAAGATTTATGTACAATGAATCCTTTAAAACCCCGCTACTTATTAAATGGCCAAATGTAATCACTCCAGGTACTACAGAGGATGAAATGGTCCAAAACTTGGATTTCGCACAGACCTTTTTGGAAGTGGCCGGGGTAAAAGCGCCCAAAGACATGCAAGGAAAAAGCCTAGTACCTTTACTGAAAGGGGAAAAGGAAAAATGGGATAGGGATGCCATATACTACCACTATTACGAATATCCAGCGGAACATGCCGTAAAACGCCACTATGGTATTGCCACCAAGGAGTATAAATTAATACACTTTTATTACGATGTAGATGTATGGGAACTCTATGATCGCGAAAAAGACCCCCAGGAACTGCACAATGTATTTAACGACCCGGATTATGCCCAAGTGGTATCCGAATTGAAGGAGAAACTAATTGAGCTAAGGAAAAAATACAAGGATTCCGATTCACTGGGCAACCAGTACATTCAACTATACAAGGACAAGGGATTGATAGAGGAATAGTCTGTAGTCAGTTAAATTTGACAAAATGAGGAGGGGGATTCGTGTAAATATCTCACGACCAATTGTTATTTTTTTGGTTGATTTTATTTCCAAAACTTTCTATCCTTAACGCTATAGGCATCCTCCAAGACTTCCCTTAAAATGATGATATCAATATCTTCGAGGGATCTGTAACGTAGTGATTTCATCATTTTTCGTCCTTCTGTGTTCAATTGATCCAAGTGCATCGTTAAATGGGCGGCGTTCCAAAACCCAAGATCCACATAATCCTTGCTTTGGTTTAAATAACAATAAGGCCTACCATTGATGTAGTAAAAAGGGATTTTATATTTATATTTCAGTTCCACTTCCGGAATGGCACTTTCAATAAACGATTGAATGTACAGTAGAAGACCCTTGTAAGGCTCTGACTGATTAAGGATATATTCTTCTGCGGGATTCACAATAAACTCGATTTACTTTTCTTGACCAATTGAATATATTATCATTTATTTTCACCCCATAGCCTTCCTTAATTTGCCAGTAATAATGCTCTAATTACCAGGAATACCAAGGTTTTAATCAAAAGTTGGTTTTTTGGACTTTCGCTTGGTCGCCACCCATCCAAAATTGAACCCTAGTAAAGGACCATAACCAGAAGGCACACCATCACCTTTATAATAACCGCCTCCCAATTCCACGGTAAAGTTAAAACCCTTCGGGTAGGTTCTTTGAATTCCGTAGACAAATCCGTAAAAACCTAAATTAAAATCAGTTGGGCCGGAAATATCGGTTGCTACCCGCAATTGTGAAAAAAAGATGGCCTGTGCCGCAGCTATATAATTTCCCGAATTGCCACTAACATCCTTGCCCAAAGAATTTCGTCTATCAAAATTATGGTAATATCTATACCGATTGTTCATTGCGAGGCCAATATTATAACCCTCTTGATAGGTCGCAATTCCCAATCCCAAACTTGTTGAGACACTTTGATTTCTGAACAAACCCAATTCATAACTAAAACCTGGAGCAAAAAGGTCGAACTTAAATTGGTGTCTTTCCAAATTTATCAACCCAAAAGTGGGTCCTTTTTCAGTCACCCTTCCATATTGGGCATTGGCACTAAAAAGTGATAACAATACGATGGCAACAAACAGATTTCGAATCATAATTACATTTCAAGTATTCTAAATCTAAAAAAGAAACGATAGCCGTACACTGACTTTATGTAAATTTTAAGATATGGTCCATACTATATCCTTACAAAACAGCCATGGCCATTGCCTGGTTGAATGGACATTCAATCCCCGAATATTATTTATTAAAAGAAGATCTCCAAACGTTATGTTTCAATCCCGCAAGACCAAAGGCGACGGAATTGATCCGTAGTATTTCAGCAAAAAGAATAATATAAAAAGATTGGGTTGCCTATTCCTTTTCATCAATGTAGTCCTGTAAATAGGCATAGCGTTTGGTAAGTTTCCCGTTTTTTGTCATTCTGGCCCTTTGCAACACTCCGTCTTTGTCCCCATTAAAAAAAGCAGGGATCACATTTTTAACAAAGGCCTGGCCAAATCCAACACTGGCATCCCTTGGCAACTCACAGGGCAAATTGTCAACCGCCATTACTGCTATAGCCTTCGGATCCCTAAAGTTGATCTCAGACCCTGTAACGGGATCGTATCCATAAATTGGATCCGCTATGGTACTGGGCCTTATGGTCGTGGCCACGGGGCCATTGATATCACAGCTGACATCAGCAACGACCTTTATTCCAAAATCGGGATGCCTGGCATCTTCCCGGGTAAAAAGATATGGCGCACCGTCTCCGTAAAAATGTCCGGCGATATAAAAATCGGTTACCATGGCAAATCGAAAGAAATCGGATTTATACTCTTCCGGGTTCGCAAAGAAATCGCTCTTGTTCCCTCTAACTCCATCCTTGCGCTTATTGTATTCCGAAGCATCTATTTGACAATATACCGGTTCACCAAAGTTTTTGCCGAGGTAATCGGAAACCCTGACTTTCCTAATATTCATGGCATCGAGCATTTCCTTGGCACCATTACCGACCCTTCCCCTACCCGTTAGGAGAATTTTAATGTTGGGAAGTTTCAGTTTTCGCAGTTCATTTATTAGAACCTGTTGGTCTGCCAATGTTTCCGCTTTTGGCAGTCGATACAGGTCAAATTTAAGTCCATATGCCCTAATACCATTGTAAGCACCAACTATACCGGCATATCTGCCAAATGCCACTAAACGCTGTCCTTTGGAATTGGTAATTACTTCATGGTCATACAGTTGGATATTCTTTTCCAAAACTGCCCTGAGCAATTGTCTGTTATAAGGTTGTTTTTTTATGGTATGGGAAAAAAAGAAGTATTGTTTATGGGGAATCAAATGATCTATAGGCACTTCTTTGACACCGATAAGCACATCGCATTTTTCCATTTCCGATGCCACTTGAAGTCCCTTTGACCTATACTCCTCATCACTAAAGACCCTTATAGGGGAAGGCTCTACTATTATTTCTGCCCCCGTGAATCCGTTAAGGATCTTTACACAGGTGTCCGGTGTTAGGACCACCCGGCGGTCGGGTGGATTTTTTCGTTCCCTAATAATCCCAAATCTCATAAAAATTTATATTTATAACATAAACAAACCCAATAGTTGTAAATGTAACAAATGACAAGTTGACAAGCAAAACTTTTTTTGGAATAGTTTTTGGAGTACCTTTGGCGACCGCGTTAGGGATAGAGGCGGCATCTTTTTTGATTTTCTCTGGACAGGGGTCCGGGGAAAAAATCAAAAAAATATAGCCGAAAGCCCGACCTTTTTTTCTTCCTGCAAGGTTTTCAAAACCTTGTAGGTATCAAAAAAAAGGGAACGCCCAAGTAACGTTAATAAAGTTCATTGAAAAAAAAGATGAGAGAACATTTCTGCGGATAGCGGAATCAAGCCTGGCTTTATCCTAGGATTAGGCAGGTTGGATAAAAGATCCCGCCGGTGGCGGGATTCAACCTGCCTGCCGGCAGGCAGGTTCGATGACGGCATGCACAGCATGCCTATCTCATTGAAGGGGCCGACTGGTTTTGACAGCGAGACCAATTGGAATGTAAGCATGCCGAGCGCTGGGCTACAGCTCGTTAATCTCATTTTCCACACTTTTTAATTGGCGAAAATAATTACGCTCTTGCCGCTTAATCCGAATCATAGTAGGATTTAGCCTCGTTCCCGCAAGGCGGGAAAGCGAGATGTTTCTGGGAAGCCCTTGTTGACGGCGTCCCTTTCAGAAGCACCATCAAAGTCAACATAAGGGTAGTGAAGCTTCGGCACTATCACCAAAACTTAAGAAGATAAGTGTGTATTAGGCTGTTCCTGGTCAGGTACACATCGAAAATTAATTAGGGACTAAGCATGTAGAAGGCATTGTAATTGCTTGTTTGGACGAGGGTTCGAATCCCTCCGGCTCCACTGAAATGATACCATTTCACACCAAAAACCCTGTAATCGTATGATTTACAGGGTTTTTTATTTTATGCCATATCATTTTTAAACCAAATAATATCAAATAAAAAGTCACCAAATCGACACCTATTTTAAAAAATAAAAAGTGGTGTCGATATCCTTGTAAATATCTATTTTTTAGGTAATTACAAAATTATATAAATTCTTTTTTATATCTTTATTTCGCAATAATCGACACCTAAAAATTGATGAATTCATTTTCTACACTTTTTTACCTTAAAGATGAGCGTCGTGACAAGAACGGAAAAGCAGGCCTATACCTAAGAATTACAGTGGATGGGAGACGAACATCAATTAGTCTGAACCGAAAGATTGATCCGTCCAAATGGGATTCCCGAATGAATAAATTGAAGGGAAAAGGTTATGAAGCGGAGGAATTGAATCGCTTTATGGCCACCATTAGGCACAAGGTCAACAAAATTCAGCATGACTTAATAGAGGAAGGGCAGCCTTTTACTGTTCACGATATAAAGGATAAATACTTGGGCAAGGATGCCAAGTTAAAAATGTTGATCAAGTTATTTGACGAGCACAATCAACAAATGGAAAAACTGGTCGGGATCGAGTTCGCCCTGGGCACCTATAAAAGATACCATACCACCCGTAGCCATGTTGCGGATTACATCAAGACCGAATACCGTAAAAATGATATTCCGGTCCGGGATGTGGACCTCAAGTTTATAAAGGGTTTTGAATACTTTTTAAAAGTAACGAAAGAGTGCAACCACAATTCTGCCCTAAAATACGTAAATAACTTTAAGAAGATCGTTCGAATTGCCGTTGGCAACGATTGGATCTCCAAAGACCCCTTCTACAACTATAAGGTACAGTTTAAGACCGTGGAACGTGAGTTTCTCTCCAAAGAAGAACTCCAGGCCCTTATTGATAAAAAAATTGAAGGAGATAGGCTAAATGTGGTTCGGGACATGTTTGTACTCTGTTGTTTCACCGGTTTAGCTTATGTAGATATCCAATCTTTGCGCCCAGATGAGATTTATCAAAATGAGGAGGGTGGTTTTTACATAAAATCCAAACGCACCAAGACCGATACCGGCTTTACCATACCCCTATTGCCGACCGCAGTGGCCATCATAAAAAAATATAAAGACCATCCTAAGGTAGTGAACAAAGATTGCGTAATCCCGGTATTGAGCAATCAGAAGTCCAACGCTTATCTGAAGGAAATTGCCGATCGTTGTAATATCAAAAAAAACCTTACAACCCATTTGGCGCGACATACCTTCGCCACAACGGTTACCCTGACCAATGGGGTTCCTATTGAGACCGTAGGTAAAATGCTAGGGCATAAAAACCTACGGACTACTCAGCATTATGCCAAAATTATCGATTCCAAGGTGGAGGAAGATATGAAGGTTTTAAGGGAGAAGTTGGGGCAGTTTTCATCTTAGGCTACTCATAATACTTTAACCACAATCTTCACGGATCTTGACGCCTCTACAAGTTTAAATTTTTAAGTTCACATTACAGTTTACGTCAGTACCTAAACTATCGTTTTATTAAACTTTATAAATGTTCAATGAAGTTCATGCGTTTGCCCAAAATCCGGATAATAAAAATTTCGTTTGCATTGTCAAATTGATAAAAAATTACGTGGGCCTTATAACTGTAATATTTTAAGCAATCGGCAATTGTCGAGGCATCTTTAGCCAATTCTGGTCGTTCAGCTAGTTCTTCCAAAAAACCTTCCAGATCGAGTAAGTACTTGGTCGCTTGGTCAGGGCCAAAAAACTTTATTCCGTACTTATACATACCCACTAGGTCATATTGGGCTCTTGAAGATAAATTATAATTCCCCATTATCCACTTTTGCGATAATGTCGTTTATTTTCAGATTACTTCTGCCGCTTTGCAACCCTTCATCAATGGCAGTTTTAAGTTCTAGGAGCTTCATATTCTGTTCTTGATCCTTTCTTACCAAATCTCTTATGTATTCACTATCATTGGTAAAGTCCCCCGCCTGAACCCTAAGTTTTATCCAACCGTCCTGTTGATCGGTAAAAGTGATTGATTTTCTTACAGTTTCCATAATTTAAAATTTTGGTGCAATATAGTACTTTTTTGCACCATGTGCAAAAATACTTGTTTTCTTACCATCCTTTTTTTGAACTTTCTAATTTGATATATGTTTACTTATTCAAGTTTTTGTTCAAAAAACCAATCCAGTAAACCTTCGGTACTATTAACCTGATTCCAAATGTCATGACCTGCACTTGAAAACTCAGTGTACTGAGGATTTCCGCCGGCATCTCTTATAGCCTTGATCATATCACGTGACAAACTCACAGGAACACTTCTATCTTTTTCGCCATGGAAGGCCCAAATTGGAACGTCGATTATGCTTTGTGCTAGATCAGGATTACCACCTCCACAAATAGGAACTGCTGCAGCAAACATTTTTGGACGGAACGAAATGAAATGCCATGAACCATAACCGCCCATAGAAAGTCCAATAACATAACGCCTTTTTTCATCAATCCTGAATTCTTTTTCCAATTCATCTAAAGCCTCAAAAACTAGTGTGGCCACGTCCGGTTGATTTGGAATCCCTCCCCATGTGAATCCAGGTGGACATTGTGGCACAAAAATAAAGGCAGGATAATTTCTTCTATTTTCATTTTTGGATAGCATTTGAGCATAGGGAGATGATTCTATCTGCAAGGCATTATCCGTTCCGTGACCCCCTCCATGATGAAGGCCAATAACCAACGGATATGCTTTATTTGGGTCATAATCCACAGGTTTGAGCAATCGATATGGTATCTTTACCCCTTGGCTGCCTACGTGGGTTCTAGCCTCAAAGGGCTGGGCCAACACCTTTGCTCTTTCAAGTCTATTATTTAGGTTATCAGAAAATCTGTAACTATTGTTTATTAGAACAAAAGATGTTGTTGTAACGGCTATTCCGGCAATAAGCAAGAAGCCTTTAAGGACATTTGACAGTATTGCACTCCCGTTTTTCATTTCCAGTTTTCTCTTCTCACTCAAAAAATTCAAAAGGAAAGGAATGGGAAGTAAGCTCTCAGCTAATAAATTCCATGAACGAACTTTCTGCAAAGCTATTATGACATGTACATTTTCAGTATTTACGTTCCAAATATATGATAGTAATTGGATTGACCCAAGGACAAAAATAAAGAGACCGGCTGTTTTTAGCCAGGGTCTTCTACCCGCATTTGAAAATATAAGGCTTATCGAATATAGAAGTACAGAAATTAAGACCAGTGGGTATGTATATCTGAATAATCCTTCTAATAACCTTGCCGACGACATAGTATAGATAACTATAAAATGACAAACCAATAATATTACATAAACAAGTCCTAACTTAAATGTGATAGAGTACCTTTTATGTTGATAGTATTTAAGTAATACAAATAACCCTAATATATTAACTATAACCATTACAACGAACCAGACTGAAAAAGTTGGCAGATAAAAAACCCTTTCCCCTATTTTGAAATGAACTACGCCAAGTACCAATTCCATTGCAGCGCAAAGCACAAATAGCAAAGATCCAAAAAAGTAAAAATCTCGATTTATTGAAAATGGTCTCATAAGGGTTAAATAATTCTATTCAGGTCATTATATTTGGTATATATTATACTCCAATCTCAATAGGTTCCTCCTATCGTTTAATTAGACTTTGATCGTTGATAATTATCAATTAATGCTTCCGACACAATTTGGGCCTTTTCATCGCTTATGCAATCAAAAGTAATTTTTTGGGTGGTAGTAAATTCTTTTAGAAGCTTAACAACATCCTCCGCGGTCAGAAAACCATTCTCGCTTAAGTTGTCCAATATATCGCTATATCTATGTGACCTATATCCATCTTCTAACATACTGTTTATTTAAACTTTAATTTATTGGTCATTCCGTTTTGCGCCACCATCCATTTCTCTTTCTAATATAGATTATTTGCCCTGTATGATAGGCGTTATGGGAACAAACATTCGCAATATTCGAGCTCCATTCATTTAGTTGTTCGTCTATGGCCGATAGTACCTTCTGTTCCCATTCAGTTTGAATACTGTCCAACTTTTTGATTGCCAGAGCCCATTGCTCACCTTCATACTGATTAAAGGTAATATTATTGTCATCATTAAAATTGGGGAGGGTATTTCCTTCAAAAGCATTGAGTACTCGTTCGTTCCAAAATATCAAGTGCGACACCAATTGCCCTATTGAGTGATTTTCCGAATTGTCTCTCCAATTCGATTGTTCGGACGTAACCCCGTCCAAAGCAACATTTATTGGAACGAACCAGTCTTCTTTGTTATGTGTATGCTTCAATTGCTCAAGAAGCAAGGTTCTTATTGACGCATTATCATTTTGAGAATGACAGTTCAATATGAATAATCCAATACCTATAGCTAATATTATTTTCATCGTTTTACTGCTTAGGATATTTTTTACTAAAGGGTTTTCATTAATTCAGGACATAGGTTCATTACATTATTCGCCATTTCTCCCAATGCGGTAATATTCGACAGAACAATAACACTATTTTGACCTTTTGTGTCAATTATCATGGAAGATGTATACCCTCCGGTTCCTCCATTGTGCCAATACCATTCTGCACCCGATTCAGTTTTTACAATCCCCCAGGCCAAGCCTGTTGAAAAGTTGTCAGTTACCTTGTGAAAGGGGGTTCTTGTCAATTTAAGTTCCAAATTACTATCGTCGAAATGAGCGATGGCGAATTTGGCTAAATCTTCCACAGTTGATAAAATTCCACCTGCCTCCATCAATACCGCCATATCCCAATTGGAGACTACTTCTCCCTTTTCATTGCGACCCGGAACCAGGTTGTCCATTATTTTTGGACGTATAGTAGTTGAATTAAACATGTTATATTCTTCGAATATTTTGGAATGTATCAAATCTTCATAGCTAGAATTACCTATTTCACTTAAAATATAACCCAACAATCCCAGTCCAAGGTTCGAATATTCAGATTTTACTCCTGGCTTATCCAACATGACCAACTTTTCCGAAAGATCCAATTTTAACTCTTCCTCCCCGAAATCCTTATAGGGGTTCTCTGAACTTAAAGTAGGCGAACTCAGAATTTTTGGCAAGCGAGGAAGCCCGGAAGTGTGGGTGGCAAGCTGTTTAAAGGAAATCTTGACATTATCTTTGATTGTAAAATCAATATAATCGTTAATATTATCGTCGAGATCGATTTTTCCTTCATTCACAAAATTTGCAAGAACAGCCGTAGTAAACACTTTGGTTATGGACCCGATTTCAAATATTTTGTTACGATTTTTGATGCTTAAAACGGAATCGTTTTCCCGCTTTATCCCAAAATATTTGGCATCACCCTTCCTGATAATTGTAATTGATATCTCGGCATTATTCGGAAATGTTTTCACCTTCTCATATATCAGCTCGGACTGCTCCGTTGTCAATCCATCTTTTTGGAGAATTTGTGCATTTACCGCTTCCAGTATTTGGCAATTTCCAGTGGTGTATGTAAAGAATAAGACTATTGCTAAAAGGAAATTTTGCATAAGGTTATTTGAAGTATTGAATGTAAAATAATTGAAGCTATTATATGACCAAATTAGGGAATCCCTATATTGGAATGTTCTAAATATCTATTGTTTCGTAAGTTCAATTGCCATTTCTAAAAACTCGTCTTTTCCAGCTTTAATGCCTTCTATGGTTTTTGAAACATAAACATCAGGTATAATCCCAATGGCGTGATGTTGGGAACCATCATGTTTATTTACTTTCATGCCAGTCCAACTCAAACTATAACCTCCTGGTAGTTTGAATGGATTTGTATTTCCGTTAGTTCCGGCAGTAGGTTGGCCTATAATGGTTGCCAATTGATATCCTTCGATATAGCCCATAAAACTTTCAGCGTAACTAATGGCGCTTCCATCAGTAATAAATACAATCTGTTTATCGCCCAGGTATGGTTTTGCAGTATTGAGCATCCAACTATATTTCTCCCAACCAACTATGTTTTCTTGGTCAGGGTAAATAATTTGTGGAACCTGCATCCATCCGTCGGTTGTGTCCTTGGTTTTTAATAAATGGGATATAAAGGCATGATTGCCCTTAGGGTAACCACGTAGGTCACAAATAATGGATCTATAATTTTCCAATTCCGGCATTAACTTATTGATTTCATCCATGTCTACGATATCGAGATTTAGGTAAAACACCTCTTTATTTATGACCTTATAGGCAGACTTTATAATTGGTTTATAACGCCCACCTTGATAGATGTCTTGGTCTCTAGTGAGCTGGATACTCTTATCTTGTAATTCTATGACAACTTGGGAACCCTTTGGGCCCAATAAACTTTCGATTTGAGCTCTATGTTTTAGCCAACCATCTGTCCCAGCCGAAATCCTCGAATTTATCTCATCAAAGAAAATAGAAGTATCTTTTCCATCGATCCCTACTACTTCATCACCAATAGTTAAGTCAATAGTGTCATCATAAACTGCAGTAATCACCAATTTATTTTCGATCCATTCCCAAGCGAAGGAAGGTACGAATGATTCCAAATTTCCACTCGAAACCCTTATGTGGCCATCTTTCAGCGTAGCAGTGAACTTTTGAAGTGTTATAAGGTGATCTTTCTCTGTTCGATCATTATAAGATCTGGAAAGTGATTTTGACAATTCTTGGTCCCAATCAACATCAACCACATCGAAATAGGGGTAAAAGTGCTGAAATACATTATAAACATTGATGACATTACCGAGCCTTAGGCCAAGGTCGGTTGGCAGATTAGAACTGTTTTCGATTTCCTCTTTTAGTTTTTGTAAATCTTCTTGATTTGCTATTGGGAAAGTGTGTTTATCTGTGCCATAAAGAGATATGGGGATTTGACAGGATATGTTTTGCGTGATTTTTTTGTCGATTACTTCACCAAATTTTGGAAATTGTTCAAATAACGGGGTACCCAAGCCTTTTTCATCATTATCCTCGTAAAGGATAGTAGCTGATTTATTGCCATTATATTTATCCTTTTCCGAGAGACCAAAAGCATAACCGGATCCAGAGTGGCGCCATTGACCTTCATCCGTTAGCTCCTTACTCTCGAAACTATTGTTTTCCAATGGTATAGAAACCCAATTTCCAGCTACTTTATACTCTAATCTCACATCATCAAATAACAACTTACCTTTACCATTTAGGAAACACCCAAATGCCAAATTGGATGCCAAAGAATCGATTTTGCCTGCTATTTCATACTTCTGCCATTCGCTTTTAGTGATTGGAGATTTACCCATATTATCAAAGAAGCCCATTGTGCCATCTGATTTATCCACCCTGAACCATAAATTACCAGTGCCTTTAGAGCCCTTTTCAAGCTTAACCCAACCTGTATATCTAAACTCTTTACCAAGGTATTTATCTGCTGCCATGGTTGTCATTATATTTCCAAAAGGGCTGGAATTATTTATTTCAATCTCCCGATTGACCCGGATACTTGAATAAGGCCTACCACTATTGACCATTCCTAGGCTGACACCTTTGTGTTGCCAATATGTTAGACTATAATTTGCCAGGTCTTTTGGGGTTAATTTTTGAAAATCAAACTTTGATTTTTTCTGCCGTATGTAGAATTTTATAGAAGGGGCTATAGGTTCGAATATTTTCTTTAACGTTTCTAAAAGTTCCTTATCGGTTGTACACTTATCAACCGCATTAGCACCATAAATTGCAAAATTATCCCAATTGATACTTGAGGATTCATCGCTTGGATGAAAATATTTTACATAACCATAAGTTTTTGTAAATGCTTTTAGATAATCTAAATTTTTCGGGCTTTGTGCGTAACAATTGGCAAATAATAGGAATAGAAGTATAAAAAGAGCAGAATTCTTCATATGGAACAACAAGGTTTAATTAGATTAAACTAAAATATACTTCTCGTGAATATATTCCTACAATAGATTAGTTAATAAACACATGAAACAATCCTTTATTTAAACTTTTCTAAAGATAAAAATTTTGTATGCGCCTTAGAGACGTTCTAACATATCCATTATGATTCTTTTAGATTTTGATCCATCTATATCCAATTTTGTAGTTATACATGAATATAAAATTGCTGTTAAGGTTCTTGTAATGCAAATCAATTCAGCGCCTGAGGCTTTATGAGATTTAATACTACTATCGTAATGTGTAAAATAATTCCTTGTGTTTATGACGATATTTATGAAATGTTTTTTTTTCTTACCGTCTACAAAGAGAAAATCAAGTTCATATCTTTTTATCAAGTCTTTCAACCTTTGTCTCAAGCTAGGCTCATTTGCATATCGCAAGAGTTGTTCCATCCATTCTCTATCTTTTTTGGACTCTGCGAATGCACCAATTGCAGTAATTTTTAATTTTTCGAAATAATCAGTGTTGAATTTGTTGATATAACTGTCAAGACGGTGAAAAACTTCCAAGGCATGAGCAGCGTCAAGAAATCTATTCTCATTGAATAAACGCTTAGACTTTAATCTACTATTAATCAAGTTAATCGGAATTTGAAAAGTCTCATAAAATTTATACCATTTTTGAATAACATGTTGAAAATTCCCTTGAAGAATGGAATATGGTATTAGATGATCCCTGGGTTCATTTTGGGAACTACCTGAATGAAACATAGTTGTTTGAAAAAATAATTCTACTGGAATAGTTTTTGCCAAAGACCCGATTTTTTCTGTAAACATTTCGTCTTTTAAAATTAGTCTAGTTGGATAACTTTGCTCATTAGTACAGAATGAAATAAAGGAAACAAAACATTGAACATCCTTCCAAATCACCCTCCAATTCAGCCTTGAAGCGTAAGAAAGGTTTAAATTAGTAGATTTCTTAATGATATGGGTGTTTGAATTATTTTGAGGTTTAATAGAAACATCATGATCTATATTAAGACGAATACCTTCCTTCAACGTAAAACTATCTATCATTGTATTTTTACCTTCCAATTTAAAGGACCAATCATCAAAATTGTGGAGAATTTTCAGGTTCGATGGATTAAACCAAGACTCTAGATTTAATGAAGAAAAAGAAACTTCACTAAAAACAAGTTGGTCCTTGTTTTCAACTTGGATTCCCTTGAATATAAAAGTGACGCTATAAGTTGTAATCGATCCAAAATGACGATTGCTGCTACAAGACCTGTAATCTAATTCAACTAATGTAAAATCTCCTATTGGAGTTTTGCCCACAACCAGACTTATCTCGTGGTGTAAAAATGGCAATGTTTGGTCTGTAAAACTTCCAAATAGGGAGATTGAACTCCTAGTTTCCGGGTCAAATGATAACGTGCCGTGAATCCAATCATTTTGAGTTATATTCCTCCATTTTCCTTCAATCTCAAATTTATTCATCTATGATCATATATAGAGTTGCATCGTTTATTTAAACTTTCAAAAAATACCCCCTAAATCCATGGTCTGGATCTCTTAATTTCCATTTCTCATGGCAACTCAAACATTCATAAAAATGTTCACCATCTACATCACGAAGATGCTGCATTTT
>NZ_JASWIM010000058.1:0-20094 GCF_030291335.1 Arenibacter flavimaris | reverse complement strand
AAGCAACGTACTGGACAACGATACCATCAACGGTGAGCTGGTAGCTGCAGAGGAAGTAATACTTACATCTACACCAACGGATGAACTTACGATCAATGAAGATGGAAGTGTTAGTGTGGCCCCTGGAACGGCCGACGGCACCTACACAATAGAATATACGATCTGTGAAGCGGCCAATACTGACAATTGTGATACGGCCACGGTTAGCATTCAGGTAGGTCCCGATATGGGCAATGCAATCGATGCGGTGGACGATGGTTATACAACCGATACAGACAATACTGGATTAATACCCGATAGCAATGTACTGGACAACGATACCATCAACGGCGAGTTGGTTGCCGCTGAGGAAGTTGTGCTTACATCCACACCAACGGATGAACTTACGATCAATGAGGATGGCAGTGTTAGCGTAACCCCAGGTACGGCCGATGGCACCTATACCATAGACTACATGATCTGTGAAGCGGCCAATACGGAAAATTGCGATACAGGTACTGTTACAGTAGTTGTAGAAGAAGGTGACGAAGATGAAATAATTGAAGTAAATCAACTCGTGACCCCTAATTCGGATGGTAAAAATGACTTCCTATTCATTAGGGGGGTTAGAAATGCCAATAACAATACTTTAAAGATCTTTAATAGATGGGGTGTTTCCGTTTATGAAGGAAAGGGGTACAATAATCAAAATAATGTATTTGACGGTAGGTCCAAGGCAAGGTCTACAGTTACTGGAAACAATTATTTGCCCGCAGGAGTTTATTATTATATTTTTCAATATGAAAATAAACAGAAGAATATTACAGATAGTGGTTATATTTATGTGAGTAAATAAAATATTTTATAGTAGATGATATATAAAAAGAGTCTCCTCGTTACCGTTTTATTGTTGTTTTCCTTCTTTGCGGGACTATATGCCCAGCAGGATGCACAGTACACCCAATATATGTACAATACCATGAGTGTAAACCCTGCATATGCGGGGTCTAGAGGGCAATTAAGTGCAGCGGCACTTTACCGTTCCCAGTGGGTAGGTCTGGAAGGTGCACCCAAAACGCAGACCTTAAATTTGCATTCACCAATAAGAAATAGCAGATTGGGTTACGGCATTTCCATTATTAATGACAATATTGGGGATGGTGTAGTTCAAGAAACCCAGTTGGATGCAGTGTTGTCCTATACCGTTGATGTAGCATTGGATGCCAAATTATCCTTTGGATTAAAAGTAGGAGGAAATATGCTCAGTTTGGACTTTAATGGATTGAACAATTTTGATTCTGAAAACATTCAAGGCGATAATATTGATAATAAATTTTCTCCCAATTTTGGTGTGGGCGTGTATTATCATACCAATAAATTTTATGCAGGTCTATCTGCACCAAATTTAGTGGAGACACAATATTTTGACAATTCGCAACGAGATCCCAATTCGGTGGAATTCCTTTCAAAGGAAAGAATGAATTTTTATTTGATTACTGGTTATGTATTTGACCTTAATAATAATTTTAAGTTTAAACCTGCACTATTGACCAAAGTTGTGGGCGGGGCACCCTTACAAATTGATTTATCCGCCAGTTTCTTGTTCAATGACAAATTTAGTTTTGGTGCTGCCTATAGATGGGATGCGGCCTTAAGCGGTCTTTTGGGCTTTCAGCTGAGCGATCAGTTTATGATCGGCCTGGCCTATGACAGGGAAACTACCGAGTTGGGGGGGACGCAGTTTAATGATGGGTCCTTTGAAGTGTTTTTAAGATTTGAATTGGTGAAATCGTTCCGTAGAATGGTATCTCCGCGTTTCTTCTAAAAAAAATAAAATGATAAAAAGATTTTTTTTGCTGACAGTATTATTTTCTGTCCTTGGTAACGTCCTCATTGCCCAGGATAGATTGATAAATAAGGCAGATGAAAAATATAGGGACTATTCCTTTAGTCCGGCCATAGACATCTATAAACGCGTATTGGACAAGGGATATACGTCAGCGGATTTGTTAATGAAATTAGGAAATTCCTATTATTTTAATGCAGAATATAAAGAAGCCTCTGAAATTTATAAAAGACTCCTAAATGAATATAAGGAGGGAATTGGGCCTGAATACTATTTTAGATATGCCCAGACTTTGAGGTCGTTGGGGGAATATGATCTGTCCAAGGATGTAATGGCAGAGTTTACCCAAATAACGTCTGCAGACGTTAGGGCCAATCTTTATATGACCGAAAGGGATTATTTGGCGGAAATAGAGAAAAACTCCGGGAGATATGAAATTGGAAAATTTGCCTTCAATTCTAGATATTCGGACTTTGCCCCTTCGTTTTATGGACAGGGGCTAATATTCTCTTCGGATAGGGATACCGGCAATTTGGCACGCTATAGACATACTTGGAATTCCAAAGATTTTTTGGACCTGTACAAGGTTAATGCGGACAGTGTTTCTGAAAACAAGGTGGTTAAATTTGGGGAGGATATAAATACCAGATATCACGAATCTACTTCGGTTTTTACCAAAGATGGCAATACCCTTTATTTTACCAGAAATAATCTATTTGATGGTAAAACCGTTAAAGACGAGAAGGGAGTGGTAAGGCTTAAAATTTTTAAGGCGGTCAAAGAAAATGGTATATGGACCCATATAGAGGAACTTCCTTTTAATAGTGAATCCTACTCTATAGCACACCCTGCACTTAGTCCAGACGAAAAAGTATTATATTTTGCCTCCGATATGCCCGGTTCCTATGGTGAATCGGACATTTTTAAAGTAGCCGTTAACAGCGATGGTACCTATGGGACGCCAGTAAATTTGGGCAACATTATTAATACGGAAGCAAGGGAAACCTTCCCGTACGTTACTAGTGAAAATGTACTGTATTTTTCGTCCGATGGTCATCCTGGCTTAGGTGGCCTGGATATTTTTGCCACAAAAATTTCTAACAGTCAATATATAGGGACCGTTTTAAATGTGGGAAAACCTGTAAATAGTGAGTTGGACGATTTTACCTTTATTATAAATGAGGAAACTAGAAACGGCTATTTTGCTTCAAACCGCGAGAATGGAATGGGCGAGGACGATATATATAGTTTTGTGGAGACCAAAAAATTGGAATTCGATTGTATTAAACCAATAACAGGTACCGTAAGGGACAAAATATCCAATGAGGTCTTGGTTGGGGCAACGGTAAAGGTCATTGATGAGAATAATGAGGAATTGGCATCGGTAATTACGGATTCCAATGGAAATTATAGCATAGCCATAGACTGTAATCAGGGTAATTTTGTGAGGGCTACTATGCAAGGTTATGTACCTTCCGAGGAGTATTTAAATTTATCGGATAGTAAGCCATTGATAGTTGATTTTTATTTGGAAAGGGATAGGGTTACGGCCGGCTATGGGGATGATCTTGCAAAATTATTGCAGTTGAGTACCATTTATTTCGATTTTGATAGGTATAATGTAAGGCCGGATGCAGAAATTGAAATTCAAAAAGTAATTGCCGCCATGGAGAAGTATCCAAGTTTAAAACTTAAGGTCACCTCCCATACGGATAGTCAAGGGAATGATGCCTATAACCTATGGCTGTCCCAAAAAAGAGCAGAATCTACCGTTGCCTATATGATTTCCAAAGGAATTAGTGGCGACAGATTGGCAGGGGAAGGGTTCGGTGAAACCCGTTTGGTGAACCGCTGTGTCAATGGCGTTAGATGTTCAAAAGCTGAGCATCAATTGAACCGTAGGTCGGAATTTTTGATTTTGGAATAGAATATTTTAATAACTTCATAAAAAATGCAGTTGCCCAGGCAACTGCATTTTTTTTTGCGGGATTTGACTTTTTAAATCACGGACTTCAGGTTTTGATAATTTCACATGTGCTTAGAGAGGTTTTACAACATTGATTTTGTAAACATTTTCAAAGCACTAGATTTGTAGGGAATTTTATTGGATCTAGACCTTGTACTAAAATACGAACATGATTTTTTTCTCTACATTATTAAAATCTGGTGTCTTTAAGCAAGGAATGGTATTAATTTCTTTATTGCTCGTATGCCCCTTATTTGCACAAACCACTATTTGGAACGAAAATTTCTCGTATTCCAATGATGTTGCTACAGGGACGGCAACAGGAATATCCCCTACTAATTGGTCGTCCGGTAATGGTGCGCTTGTACGTTCCAATAGGATAGAAACAAGATCCTCCAGCGCCTCCGGTTATTGGAGGACGGACCCAATTAATATAAGAGGTTTGGCCGACATCAATCTAGGTTTTGACATAGCTGCAAATAATGTTGAAGGTACGGACCGTTTTTCATTTAGATATCGTTTGGATGGAGGAACATGGGTAAATATGGTGGACCCGGTCTTGAATCCAAGTAGTAGTTATTCTTTTTCGATTCCTATGGGTGCTACCTTGGAATTGGAAGCTAATTTTTCAACCAATGAGAGTAACGATAGATATCGGCTCGATAATATACTATTGGTAGGTAATCCACCTATGTGTACCAACACCTTGGCCTATGAGTTTTATGATATGGTGCCTGCTGGAAATTCTGTAGACAATATTCCTACTTTCGGAGCTTTGTCTACCGGCCAAATAGGCAGTTTTAATGTTGGAACCCTTCAAAATACGGTGGATCCAGGTGATACGGACTCCTTTGCCATCAGGTACACGGGATATATACAAATAGCAACGGCAGGAGCCTATACTTTTTATACAACCTCGGATGACGGTTCAAAACTGTTTATAGATGGGACGCAGATTGTAAATAACGATGGAGATCACGGTTCCCAAGAAAGAAATGGTTCTGTAACCTTGACCCCTGGTTTTCATCAAATTGAGGTGTTGTTCTATGAGAATGGAGGTGGTCAAGTACTCGAAGTCAGATATCAAGGACCTTCTATTTCCAAGCAATTAATTCCTTTCAGTATACTTTCCAATGATTGTACCGTACCCTTGATGGATACCGATGGTGATGGTATTCCGGATAGTTCCGATATTGATGCGGACAATGACGGGATATTGAATATAAATGAGTGTGGTACCGTTAGCGGGGGTGTTGTACAAATAGCTTCCAACGTACTGTATTTTACCAACCCTTCCAATGCCCAGGGTACCCCGGGAAATACATATGCCCATAACCCCACATCGGTATATCCGGGATCCAGTTCTAGGTTACTTTTAAGGTTTCCCGAACCAGTGACTGTTGGTACCGAGATAACGGTTTATTTGGGGGCAGCCCCCTCAGTTTCAACATCGGACATGCAAATACAACGCTCTACGGCCGCTGGTGGTAATAATGGATATTTAGCGGCTGCAAATGGAGTGCCTAGCGGCAGCATTTCCCAATATACCTTTACCGTTAGTGGCAGTGCAATAGAGTATATTCGAATTGAAGCTTACCAAGTAGGCGCCCGGGTTTATGGAGCTAAATATGGTGACGGAGGCTGTGATTTATTGGACACCGATTTGGACGGAGTGCCTAATTATTTGGATTTGGATAGCGACGGGGACGGAATACCGGATAATGTAGAGGCACAGACTACAATAGGTTATTTACCTCCAACTACTTCGGATTCCAATAATGATGGGCTGGATAATGCTTATGGGGCCAATGGATTGATACCCGTAGATACCGATGGTGATGGGACGCCTGATTTTATGGATACCAATAGCGATAATCAGGGACCGGATGATAGGGCGGAAGCCGGCATAACCCTTTCTGGAGGCGACACGGATAATGATGGATTGGACAATGCCATAGATACGACCAATGGATATGGCGATCCAGGGGGAAGAATAGACAACCCTTTAAATACGGATGGAGGTTCAATAGCTTTACCCGATTTTGATAATGATGCATCCACGGGAGGGGATCTGGATTTCCGGGATGATATAGATACTGCTGCAGATCAACCTCCTACCATAGTTGCAACAGGCGATCAATTGTATTGTCCTGGTGTGGCCGTTCCTATTGTTCAGACAGTAACCATTACCGACCCTGATGATACTGAAATTTGGTCGGTTTATGTTCAGATAACTACGAATTATGATAGTTCTGGTGATGTGCTTTCACTAAGTGGTTCTCACCCTGATATTAATGCTTCTTGGGATGTTTCCGAGGGGAAGCTGAGTTTGATAGGCCCTGCTTCTTTAGCAGATTTTGAAGCGGCAATTTTAGATGTTGGGTATAATTCTTCTGGAAGCCCAACATCGGGAACTGTTAAGGAGTTTTCGATAGTCTTGGCGGAAGCAAATTACTTGTTGTCAACACAACATTATTATGAATATATTCCAGCTGTAGGAATTACCTGGACAGCGGCCAGGGATGCAGCCGAATTACGTACGTTCTATGGACTACAAGGATATTTGGCTACATTGACCAATACTGATGAAGCAGATCTTTTGGGAAAACAATCCAGCGGCGCAGGTTGGATAGGTGCCAGTGATGCTGCCGTGGAAGGTGAGTGGTTATGGGTAACCGGTCCTGAAGCTGGGAACCAATTTTGGACGGGGGCACAGACAGGAACGGTAACAGCACCCTATAATTATGCCAATTGGAACAATGGGGAGCCAAATAATTCAGGAAATGAGGATTATGCCCATATCAATGCACCAGGTACCGGTTTCGATGGTTCGTGGAACGATTTGTCCAACACAGGTGCTGGAAGTGGGAATTATCAACCCAAGGGGTATTTAGTGGAATATGGAGGTATGCCGGGAGACCCACCCTATCCACAAATTTCAGCAGTTACAAGGATAGTGGTGGATAATATTGATCCAACAGCGAGTAATCCATCGCCGCTTAATGTGAATTGTATAGTGGATATTCCTTCTCCAGACCCTGAGGTGGTATTGGATGAGTCCGATAATTGTACAGTAAATCCATCCGTAATTTTTGTGGGCGATGTGAGTAATGGAGGCAGTAACCCAGAAATTATAACACGTACCTATAGGATTTCCGATGTGGCAGGCAATAGTACGGATGTGACACAAACGATAACCGTAAATCCCATAACAATAAGTTCGGCTCCTACCGACCAGACTATTTTTGCCGGGTCGTCTACCAATTTTACAGTATCTGCCAATTACGTGGATTCATACCAGTGGCAGGTGAGTACTGATGGAGGTACACTCTACAACAACATAGCTGATGGGGTGGAGTATTCGGGCACCCAATCTGCAACTATGACAGTGAAGACCGTAGGATTGGACAAAAACGGTTATAGGTATCGCGTTTTGGTTTCGAAATCAGGTTCCGGTTGTACAGCGCTAATTTCGGATTCCGCATTGTTATCCGTTAGAGTTAAAACTGTTATTACCAATAAGAAAATTACCTATAGGGTAGATATGTAGCAGTGTTTTCTGTGGTTTAATAACTGGCCGGTTTTTTAGTCAATAGCTTGCTAAATTGAAATTTACAGAATGTTGTTTCTATGCAGGTTATCGACCAAATACATGGAGGCATTATAGGTCAATTTACCTGCCTTTTAATTTTCTTAACAGCAGAATTCATACTCTTCACGGTGACTTGGGTTCCTTACACAACAATATTTAGGTCATAGTTCCAATGAGTTCTATTTTTATTTTTTACAAAGGATTGTCTTTATTGGGATAATAAAGGAGTTTTTATTTCCTGATTAATATGTAGAAGTAAATGAACCTAGATTTTCTGTTGTTAAAATAGGCTCACAATGCAAAGTGTTAATGAAGATTTTAAGTAGATATCTAGTTTTTTTACTGGCATTATTATCGATGTCAGGTCTTTTTGGGCAGCAGACCTATTTGGACAATTTTGGCAATACTTCGTATTCCAATAATAACGGGAATTCTAACTTTTCTACAAATTGGGATGAAGATAATGATGGCGATAGCCCATCAGGTGGAAATATTCGTATCACAGGTAATAGATTGCGGTTTGATGAATTGGATAATAACGATAGGATAAGGCGGTACCTAAACTTGGATGGTGCTACCGCCGTGACATTGACTTTGGATTATGATGCAGACGATAGGGGAAATGAAGGCTTGAATGTTCAACTTTGGAACAATTCCACTTCATCATGGCAAACCATAAGCTCCATTAATAGTTCTAACTCCGGTACCATTTCACATACTTTAACGGCAGCCCAGATTTCAAGTAATTCGGCTATTCGTTTTGTTTCCAATAGTAATGGTTGGGGAAACAATGAGCGCATTTATATCGACAACGTACTATTTACCGCTATTTTCAATCCTGTAATAGTGGTTGATGATGTTACCGTTAACGAGGGGGATGGTACGGCTACCTTTACCGCAACCCATACAGGGGCAAATGCCGTTGGAGCATTTACCGTGAATTATGCAACCTCCAATGGTTCTGCAATAGCTGGTTCCGACTATACTTCTTCAACAGGTACACTTGTATTTAATGGGCTATCGGGTGATTCTGAAACAATTACTGTTCCATTATTGGATGATGCCACTTCAGAAAATAATGAAACATTTACAGTGCGGTTTACAAGTGCTTCCAATGCTAGTGTTGATATTTCAGATACGGCCGTAGGAACCATTGTTGATAATGACACTTTTATCATAACCAATGGTGCTACCGATAATACTTGTAGTGGTACTTTTCTTGATTCTGGAGGGTCTGGAAATTATTCCAGCAATCAGAGTTTTGTATACACCCTATGTCCGGATACGATCAATACAGATCTATCTTTGAATTTCAACAGTTTTGATCTGGAATCAGGGTATGATTTTTTATATATTTATGATGGGACATCTACCTCGGCCACTTTAATAGGTCAATACCATAATGGCAATCCACCCCCTTCTTCTATAACCGCAACCAGCGCTTCAGGGTGTTTAACTTTTAGGTTTACCTCAGATTATAGTGTAACTGGTACAGGATGGGAGGCATTAATCTCTTGTTTGCCTAGAGGTCCAAGGATGAATATTGAGGATGTTACAGTAAACGAAGGAGCAGGTACTGCAACGTTTACAGTTACGCATAATGGTCCAAGTGCGGCAGGTGCTTTTACCGTGGATTATCAAACGGTAAACGGTTCTGCGAGTTCGGGAAGTGATTATACCTCTACTACGGGAACTTTAAATTTCAATGGAACCACTGGAGATTCTGAATCTTTTACAGTTGCCATAATCGATGATGGTATAATAGAAAGCAGTGAAACCTTTACCATTCAACTTACAGCATCATCCGATGCCAGTGTTAATCTTACCGATACGGCCGATGCAACCATTGTTGATAACGACGGGATTATAATGACCAATGGAACTACGGTAAATACATGTAGTGATACGTTTTTGGATCCTGGAGGGATAAATAATTATAATAATAACCAGGACATTGTATATACTATTTGTCCTGATGTTGTAGATAATTACATTAGTTTGGATTTTATTGGTTTTGATGTAGCCAATGACGATCGCTTATATATTTATGAAGGAACAACAACTTCTGGGACCTTAATAGGGCAGTACAATAATAATAATGTACCGGATATTATAGAGTCGACCCATGCTTCCGGTTGTTTAACATTTAGGTTTACCTCCAATGGTTCCAATACGGCAGGAGGTTGGGAAGCGGAGGTTAACTGTTATCCAGAGGGTCCTAAAATAGTTATAGATGATATTTCCTTTGACGAAGATGTAGGCAATGCGGTCTTTACAGTAAGACAGACAAGGGCAAGGCATGGATATAATTTTCTGTTCAGTTTTATACATGTTCCATTTACAGTAAATTTCGAAACGGTAGATGGCACCGCTTTGGCAGGTAGTGATTATACTGCGACCACTGGGACCTTGACCTTTAACGGTGAACTGGGAAATGTCCAAACTATTTCGATACCTATTTCCAATGATGGGGTTCCGGAGAATGCGGAAGAGTTTACCATAAGATTTACTGGGGCTACTTCCACATACGGTACCATTAATTATTCGGATACTGGAACAGGAACTATTAACACGCAGATTCTGGCCAATGATCCGTTGACACTTTTTCAGGAGTTTGACGGGTACTACGATTATTCTACTACAGGAGGTACTTTGAGAACCGAAAGCAACAGTGGAAACGCATGTGCTATAACAACGTCTTCTTCCAATACGCTGGTTTCTCCAATTCCGGCCTCGGCCACTGTGGAAAGGGCCTATTTGTATTGGGCACATTCCAACACCGTACGTGATCCGGATGTAACATTTGAGGGACAAAATGTTTCTGCAAATTATTTATACCAGACTACGCTGACCAACAGAAATTTTTATGGCTATGTAAGTGATGTAACCAGTATTGTACAAGGGATTCCCAACCCATCAACAAATACTTACGACTTTAGCGATCTGGACATAGACAATACAGGAAGTTATTGCTCAACCGCTACAGTGCTTGGGGGATGGACTTTAATTGTATTTTATGAAGACCCTTCATTGCCCGCTGTAAATATTAATTTATACCAAGGTTTTGATGGTCTAAGCAATTCGGGAACTTCTTTTACCCTGGATTCTTTCTTTGCTATTGCGGGCTCTGGGGCAAAAGCCTCGTTTTTATCTTGGGAGGGTGACCCAAACTTGGATGGTTCAAGTTCTGGTTCCAGCAATCCCGAAGAACTTTCCATAACCAATCAATCGGGCACTACTTACGTGCTTTCAGGAGACGGAGGTCAATCGGGCAATAATGCCTACAACTCCACTATTTATGACAATACGGTAGGTCCGGTGTACAATTCCGCAACTTCATATGGTGTGGATCTGGATACCTATGATATATCTTCATATATACTACCATCGGATAGCCAGGTTACCGCCAATGTAGATGTGGGGCAGGATTTTGTAATCTCTGCTGCAGTGGTTATTAAGGTTCCTTCCAATTTAATTGCTGGCCGAGTTTTCGAAGATGTAAATTATCCAGGTGGGCCTGGTCGGGATAGGTTGTCTTCCGGGGGATTACCTGTATCTGGAGCAGTTGTGGAACTATTTGATTCCGCTGGCAATTTTATACAGAGAAAGAATACTGATATCAATGGCTATTATTCCTTTGGGGGAATGGCCGATGGGGACTATCGCATAAAGGCTGTTAATTCTACCGTGCGCTCAAATAGGGGCGGACTAAATTGCTCTACCTGCTATCCGGTACAAACCTTTAGAAAGTACCGTGGCCCTTCCTCTTTGATAGAGGTAACGGACGAGGTAGGAGGTGCAAATCCTAGTGCCCAGCAAGATGTTGCTTTGGGAGTTATAAATAATGCGCAGAGTGTATCCACGGTTTCCGTAGCAGGTGATGGAGTAGTGGGCATAGATTTCGGTTTTAACTTCAACACCATAGTAAATACCAATGAATTTGGTCAAGGCTCGTTGGAACAATTCATAGTTAATTCCAATAACTTAAATGAAACCGGATTGGATATAGAGGCCAATTCCATATTTGACCCTGCTGCTGGTGAAGATACCTCTATATTTATGATACCTTCTACATCGGATGCATTGGGGAGAACAGCTGATTCCAATTTTGCCAATGGATTTTTCGATATCAATATTACTGATGCCTACCAGTTATCAATAATAACGGGGACAAACACCGTTATTGATGGTAGGACCCAAACGGCTTATTCAGGGGATACCAACTCAGGGACCATTGGGGACGGAGGTACAAGTGTTGGAATTTCTGCTTCCGTACTGCCCAATTATAATTTGCCTGAAATTCAAGTCCGTGGAGATTCCAGGGAGTTGTTTAGGTTGGAAGGAAATAGTGCTACCCTTCGAAATTTAGGGGTATATAACAATGATAAGTCGACCATTCAGGTAAATTCAGGTACTGCTTTTCTATACGAGAATTTACTCGGAGTAAATGCATTGGGAGCTAAGTCGGGAAATTTGGAATATGCCGTGGAAATTGTAGACGGGGAAACTACCATCGCCAGAAATTATCTCAGTGGTTCGGACGAGGCCGCAGTTCATTTGGATGGAGGAACCGCTACAGTTATCGAATTTAATCACTTTTACAGAAATGGAGCAAATGATACATGTTCAGAAAATATTTTAATTGAGGATGGCAATGCGATAACCATTCGCTACAATTTAATCAATGAGGCAGCAGGAATTGGATTGGAAGGGGATGACTATGCTGCCGGATTGATGATAACGGAGAACACCATTACCAATAATGGTATAAATAATAATGCCTGCGGTGGAGGAATATTCGATGATTCGGGTATTCGTTTGAAGGCAGCAGATGCCACTGTTTTTAGAAACGTAATTCACAGTAATCAAGGTGAGGGAATCGTAGTGGCGGAGAATGTTTCCGGTGTTTTGATTTCGCAAAATTCTATATATAACAACGGACAGCGAGCCCCGTCCTTGGGAATAGATCTGGATGAATCCAAAAAGAATGGGGATGGGGTAACCTTGAACGATTCCGGGGACGGAGATAACGGACCCAATAATTTGTTGAACTTTCCAATTATAGAAGCTGCATATGCTACGGGAACCAACCTGGTTGTGGAAGGTTGGGCAAGGCCTGGGGCAATTATAGAACTATTTTTGACAGATATAAACCAAGGAACCGCCACCGCTGGGGACAACCAATTGGGAATGACAACCGACTATGGAGAGGGCCAGACTTATTTGGCCACTGTAGTGGAAGGCAGTGGTTCGGATACCCGATCCGGGGCATCTTCTTTTACTGATTTGGATGGGAATACAGATAGTACCAATAGGTTTAAATTCTCCATCCCTCTTCCTTCAGGCGTTGTAAAAGGGGACTTTTTAACCTCTACCGCTACTATTTCCAATTCAACCTCAGAATTTTCACCTCATAGTATTATAAAGGGATATACGGTAATTACCAATAGGCGAATAACTTATCGTGTTAAAAAGAATTAAATGTTATACGTTTCTTATTAAGGCATTTCTCTGTTGAAGCTTTTCAAATGGCAAAAAAACAAACCTTAAATTTGAAGATGTCGCCATTTTAATCTTTGGCATTTACTTTGGTAGGGTATACAACATTGCGAAAACTTGTATTAGATCTTTGCAATACATATGATTTGTTGGTCACTTAGGATTACGCCCACTTAATTTCAATAAGGATTTACCTTCATTAAAAAACACCTATTTTTTTTATGGAGCTCTTTTGCTTTACCCAAATACATTGACCACATTTCAAAATAAACGCCTCCTCTTTAAGATTTATTACTGATTTTGGGGATTGGGATCCATACCCTTTATCCTGACATGGCCAATAAAAGAACTGCCCATAATGTTAAGTTATTTGATTTTTATGATGGTTTTACAGCTGATAATAGGGGCAGGATTACCATGAAACCATACTCTGAAAAGAGTCGGTGTACAGCTTGAAAATCGACAAATTACAAGTTTTAAAACTAGTTGGTCTGCAACCATAAATACTTTTTAACAATTGGAATCCTTTGGACGAGTTGCTTCGGAAAGCAATTGGGTATAATTACTATGTCTAAGAAGTTATTCGAAATCCTAGGATTTGGGTTTGGGGTCCCATTTTACAGGATTGGAAAAAGACAATTTAACACATTGATAATTAATCGATTAATTCTGCTGGATACTGTCCAAAGTGCTATTTTACTTTTGTTTTTTCAATTTTCGGAAGCTGAGGTTTTAGGGCCGTTCAATACGGATAAAACCCTCAAAATCTATCAGGAAATAATGGTTGGGATTAAAACTAATTAGTGGAATTATATCAAATTACAAGCAAATTTCCCACAGATTTTTCCCACAAATTATTTTCGGCAAGTATTGCTATTATTGGGATAATCGACGAGTGAAATCACTTGAAAATAGACCTTCGTATAGATCAAAACCTCAATTATCCATGTATAGACAGTACAAATATAGGGTTACACAACATTTATTTCCCACTGCCATGTATACGGCTAATTTTGTATGGTGTTATAAATCGGTTTGGTTCAATTACAACAGTTTTGAACATTCAAGACCGTTGAGCCACACTAAAAAAGACCAACTTAAGTAAAGTATATACCATGAAGAAGGGGATTTTAATAATCATATTTCTAATTTCTGGATTTGCCTTGGCGCAGACAACCGTAAATTTGGAAGACCAGTGTAATTGTGAGGTATTGAGTGGTACACTAGTTACTGCGCCTGGGACAACAACACCTACTGGTGCCGATGTTGGGGATGTATATGTAAATACAAACACAGGAACGATATACTTTTGGGATGGGGACTCGTGGGAGTTGACATCTACGGATAGCCAGCAAATTCAGGTTTTTAGTTTTAATCCCGTTAACAATCAGTTGACACTTACCCTTGAGAACGGCGGAACTTTTAATGCAGATCTAAGTAGCCTTGCAGGTGATGGTAATATTACATCAACTACCATTGATGTGGGTGGGGACATAAACGCTTTGTTGGGAGATGTAACATTGGAAATTGGGGATGATGCTGTTACGAATTCAAAATTGGCCGATAACGCAGTTCAAATAGAAAATATTTTAAGCGGAGGTATCGACAAAGTTTTGGTCACCGACGCAACAGGTTTAGTTGCTTGGGTTGATAAGTCGGGTTTTGCAACCATCGCCGATCAAATAACGATCACTGGGGCTGGAACTGTTGGAGATCCCTTCAAGGTAGAGGATCTATCCATAGTAACGGCAAAACTGGACGATGGAGCGGTTACCACGATAAAACTAGGTGATGACGCGGTCACCAATGCCAAGTTGGCGGACAATGCGGTACAGACAGAAAACATATTGAGCGGTGGTAACGATCAGGTATTGGTCACCGATGCAGTGGGAACGGTGGTTTGGGTTGACAAGTCCAGCTTCGATGCCATTGCGGACCAGGTTACCATAACAGGGGTAGGTACAATAGGCGATCCCTTCAAAGTAGAGGACCTATCCATAGTAACGGCAAAACTGGACGATGGAGCTGTTACCACGATAAAATTAGGGGATGATGCCGTCACCAATGCCAAGTTGGCGGACAATGCGGTACAGACAGAAAACATATTGAACGGTACCATTTTAACGGAGGATATTTCCTCAGGCGGTAACGATCAGGTATTGGTCACCGATGCAGTGGGAACGGTGGTTTGGGTTGACAAGTCCAGCTTCGATGCCATTGCGGACCAGGTTACCATAACAGGGGCTGGAACTGTTGGGGATCCTTTCAAAGTAGAGGATTTATCCATAGTAACGGCAAAACTGGACGATGATGCGGTTACCAACGCTAAATTGGCGGACGATGCGGTACAGACAGAAAACATATTGAACGGTACCATTTTAACGGAGGATATTTCCTCAGGCGGTAACGATCAGGTATTGGTCACCGATGCAGTGGGAACGGTGGTTTGGGTTGACAAGTCCAGCTTCGATGCCATTGCGGACCAGGTTACCATAACAGGGGCTGGAACTGTTGGGGATCCCTTCAAAGTAGAGGACCTATCCATAGTAACGGCAAAACTGGACGATGGAGCGGTTACCACGATAAAACTAGGTGATGATGCCGTCACCAATGCCAAACTGGCGGACGATGCGGTACAGACAGAAAACATATTGAACGGTACCATTTTAACGGAGGATATCTCCTCAGGCGGTAACGATCAGGTATTGGTCACCGATGCAGTGGGAACGGTGGTTTGGGTTGACAAGTCCAGCTTCGATGCCATTGCGGACCAGGTTACCATAACAGGGGTAGGTACAATAGGCGATCCTTTCAAAGTAGAGGATCTATCCATAGTAACGGCAAAACTGGACGATGGAGCGGTTACCACGATAAAATTAGGTGATGACGCGGTCACCAATGCCAAGTTGGCGGACGATGCGGTTCAGACAGAAAACATATTGAGCGGCGGTAACGATCAGGTATTGGTCACCGATGCAGTGGGAACGGTGGTTTGGGTTGACAAGTCCAGCTTCGATGCCATTGCGGACCAGGTTACCATAACAGGGGTAGGTACAATAGGCGATCCTTTTAAAGTAGAGGATCTTTCCATAGTAACGGCAAAATTGGACGATGATGCCGTCACCAATGCCAAACTGGCGGACGATGCGGTACAGACAGAAAACATATTGAACGGTACCATTTTAACGGAGGATATCTCCTCAGGCGGTAACGATCAGGTATTGGTCACCGATGCAGTGGGAACGGTGGTTTGGGTTGACAAGTCCAGCTTCGATGCCATTGCGGACCAGGTTACCATAACAGGGGTAGGTACAATAGGCGATCCTTTCAAAGTAGAGGACCTATCCATAGTAACGGCAAAACTGGACGATGGAGCTGTTACCACGATAAAATTAGGGGATGATGCCGTCACCAATGCCAAGTTGGCGGACAATGCGGTACAGACAGAAAACATATTGAACGGTACCATTTTAACGGAGGATATTTCCTCAGGCGGTAACGATCAGGTATTGGTCACCGATGCTGCTGGAACAGTGGTCTGGGTGGATAAGTCGAGCTTTGCTGTTTTGGCCGACCAGGTAACGATTACGGGTGTAGGTACAATAGGTGATCCTTTCAAAGTAGAGGATCTATCCATAGTAAATTCCAAGCTAGGCCCTGACGCGGTCACCAATGCTAAGTTGGCGGACGATGCGGTACAATTGGAGAATATTGCTGATGGTACAGCTTCTGGACAAGTAATACAATGGGATGGAACCGACTGGGTTCTAATTGATTTAGGCTCAGTGACGGTAACGGAAGTGGATGGTGTAATCGGAAACGAGGTTACAAACGCCACCGATGGCACTTTGGTACGTTCAGGAGCAGGAACAATGGTTAGTCCCTATACCTTGGACGTATCGGCCGATGGAATTACCAATGCAGAATTAGCGGACGATGCGGTTCATACGGAAAACATATTGAGCGGTGGTAACGACCAGGTATTGGTCACCGATGCTTCCGGAACAGTGGAGTGGGTTGATAAGTCGAGCTTTTCGGCCATTGCGGACCAGGTTACCATAACAGGAGCAGGAACTGTTGGGGATCCCTTTAAAGTAGAGGACCTATCCATAGTAACGGCAAAACTGGACGATGGAGCGGTTACCACGATAAAATTAGGTGATGACGCGGTTACCAATGCCAAACTGGCGGACGATACGGTACAGACAGAAAATATATTGAGCGGCGGTAACGACCAGGTATTGGTCACCGATGCTTCCGGAACGGTGGAGTGGATTGATAAGTCGAGCTTTTCGACCATTGCCGATCAGGTTACCATAACAGGAGCGGGAACCGTTGGGGATCCCTTTAAAGTAGAGGACCTTTCCATTGTAACGGCAAAACTGAATGATGGGGCAGTGACCACAATAAAATTAGGTGATGACGCGGTTACCAATGCCAAGTTGGCGGACGATGCGGTTCAGACAGAAAACATATTGAGCGGCGGTAACGACCAGGTATTGGTCACCGATGCTTCCGGAACGGTGGAGTGGGTTGATAAGTCGAGTTTTTCAGCCATTGCCGACCAGGTTACCATTACAGGAGCAGGAACTGTTGGGGATCCTTTTAAAGTAGAGGACCTATCCATAGTAACGGCAAAACTGGACGATGGAGCGGTTACCACGATAAAATTAGGTGATGACGCGGTTACCAATGCTAAGTTGGCAGACGATGCGGTACAGACAGAAAACATATTGAACGGTACCATTTTAACGGAGGATATTTCCTCAGGTGGTAACGATCAGGTATTGGTCACCGATGCTTCCGGAACGGTGGTTTGGGTTGACAAGTCCAGCTTCGATGCCATTGCGGACCAGGTTACCATAACAGGGGCTGGAACTGTTGGAGATCCCTTCAAAGTAGAGGATCTATCCATAGTAACGGCAAAATTGGACGATGGAGCGGTTACCACGATAAAATTAGGGGATGACGCGGTCACCAATGCCAAACTGGCGGACGATGCGGTACAGACAGAAAACATATTGAACGGTACCATTTTAACGGAGGATATTTCCTCAGGCGGTAACGATCAGGTATTGGTCACCGATGCGGTGGGAACGGTGGTTTGGGTTGACAAGTCCAGCTTCGATGCCATTGCGGACCAGGTTACCATAACAGGGGCTGGAACTGTTGGAGATCCCTTCAAAGTAGAGGATTTATCCATAGTAACGGCTAAACTGGACGATGGAGCGGTTACCACGATAAAATTAGGTGATGACGCTGTTACCAATACCAAGTTGGCGGACGATGCGGTTCAGACAGAAAACATATTGAGCGGCGGTAACGATCAGGTATTGGTCACCGATGCGGTGGGAACGGTGGTTTGGGTTGACAAGTCCAGCTTCGATGCCATTGCGGACCAGGTTACCATAACAGGGGTAGGTACAATAGGCGATCCTTTCAAAGTAGAGGATCTATCCATAGTAACGGCAAAATTGGACGATGGAGCGGTTACCACGATAAAATTAGGGGATGACGCGGTCACCAATGCCAAGTTGGCGGATGATGCGGTACAGACAGAAAACATATTGAACGGTACCATTTTAACGGAGGATATTTCCTCAGGCGGTAACGATCAGGTATTGGTCACCGATGCGGTGGGAACGGTGGTTTGGGTTGACAAGTCCAGCTTCGATGCCATTGCGGACCAGGTTACCATAACAGGGGTAGGTACAATAGGCGATCCTTTCAAAGTAGAGGATCTATCCATAGTAACGGCAAAATTGGACGATGGAGCGGTTACCACGATAAAACTAGACGATGATGCAGTGACCAATGCTAAATTGGCGGACGATGCGGTTCAGACAGAAAACATATTGAACGGTACCATTTTAACGGAGGATATTTCCTCAGGTGGTAACGATCAGGTATTGGTCACCGATGCAGTGGGAACGGTGGTTTGGGTTGACAAGTCCAGCTTCGATGCCATTGCGGACCAGGTTACCATAACAGGAGCAGGAACTGTTGGGGATCCTTTTAAAGTAGAGGATCTATCCATAGTAACGGCAAAACTAGACGATGATGCAGTGACCAATGCTAAATTGGCGGACGATGCGGTTCAGACAGAAAACATATTGAACGGTACCATTTTAACGGAGGATATTTCCTCAGGTGGTAACGATCAGGTATTGGTCACCGATGCTGCTGGAACAGTGGTCTGGGTGGATAAGTCGAGCTTTGCTGTTTTGGCCGACCAGGTAACGATTACGGGTGTAGGTACTGTTGGGGATCCTTTTAAAGTAGAGGATCTTTCCATAGTAAATTCCAAGCTTGGCCCTGACGCGGTTACCAATGCTAAATTGGCGGATGATGCGGTGCAATTGGAAAACATCGCTGATGGTACGGTCTCCGGGCAGGTAATGCAATGGGACGGTACCGACTGGATTTTAGTAGATTTAGGCTCAGTGACGGTAACGGAAGTTGATGGTGTAATCGGAAACGAGGTGACAAACGCCACGGATGGCACTTTGGTACGTTCAGGTGCAGGAACAACGGTTAGTCCCTATACCTTGGACGTATCGGCCGATGGAATTACCAATGCAGAATTGGCGGACGATGCGGTACAGACAGAAAACATATTGAGCGGCGGTAATGACCAGGTATTGGTCACCGATGCTTCCGGAACGGTGGAGTGGGTTGATAAGTCGAGTTTTTCGGCCATTGCGGACCAGGTTACCATAACAGGAGCAGGAACTGTTGGTGATCCTTTTAAAGTAGAGGACCTATCCATAGTAACGGCAAAATTGAATGATGGGGCAGTGACCACAATAAAATTGGATGATGACGCGGTTACCAATGCCAAACTGGCGGACGATGCGGTACAGACAGAAAACATATTGAGCGGCGGTAACGACCAGGTATTGGTCACCGATGCTTCCGGAACGGTGGAGTGGATTGATAAGTCGAGCTTTTCGGCCATTGCGGACCAGGTTACCATTACAGGAGCAGGAACTGTTGGGGATCCCTTTAAAGTAGAGGATCTTTCCATAGTAACGGCAAAACTGAATGATGGAGCGGTTACCACAATAAAATTGGATGATGACGCGGTTACCAATGCCAAACTGGCGGACGATGCGGTACAGACAGAAAACATATTGAGCGGCGGTAACGACCAGGTATTGGTCACCGATGCTTCCGGAACGGTGGAGTGGATTGATAAGTCGAGCTTTTCGG
>NZ_JASWIM010000057.1:0-20652 GCF_030291335.1 Arenibacter flavimaris | reverse complement strand
AAAACGAACCTTCGGGAACTCTTCAGCAAAACTAAATTTCAAAATGACAAAGAACGAAATAGGCTTAATGGGCCAAATTTATTTAATTTTTAAAACGTCCCAATTTTAATGGGACACTAGTGGTATTGAGCATAAAATAAATATGGATATTTAGGAATTGGACTAGAAATTTTCGTAGTATGCGATTTTGTACCATGGTATTCAAGTATTTCTATGTTAAATAGGACATAAGATATTGATGGATAGAATGATTCTAAATTCCCTTGACGTCCTTGGTTATCCATGTACTCCTAGGGTATAGTTCTGGCAAAACGACCTAATTAAACCCATTTGGCTACAAATACTTTTAATAATATTAAAAATCCTTTCGATTAGTATTTCTTAAATTGGGATATAGTACATGATACTATATCCGAAGGTTGGCGGTGCTTTGATAGTTTTTATAGGCTGCGCAAGATTTGTTCATACATCATTTGGAGGATGCCGAGCCTAATTTTTTTATGTATGTTTTCGACATTATTCAAGTTTTAAGAGTTTGATTCCAAAAATAAAAAGACAGATAACCTTTACAATTTCCATGCCCACGTAATACCAGTGAAGATTAGAGCTTGTAGGTTCACTTCCTTGTATAAAGATTTCGGCCCGGGCGTCTAGTGCAGGTAAAAGCCAAAGGGTCTGCAAAATGAGAAGGACCAATGGAATAAAGAATAGTACATTCCTTAATGAAAAAATGCTTTCTCTGCCTAATAGAAGATCGGCCATCACAAGAAGTGTGAACATCCACTCCACTTTGTTTAGGGCGGAAAAGACCAACCGGCCGATACCTAAGCCCAAAGGCATTGTCACGCCTGGGGCACGAAATTTTAACCATGCCTCCATAAAACTGATGGCACTTACGAAACCGATCCATATAAAAACGCTTGCCAATGCCAACGAATATTTTATAGTTGTGGTCATATTAAAGGTCTCTTATTGGTGTGTCTATAATGCTCAATTTTATAAAGGAACATTTCGGCCATCTTCGCGGCCCGCCATTTGGCCTCGTCAACCTTCTCCCCTTTAAAATGTTCGTCCAAGGTCGCGTAAAACAGCTCGATCCAACGGACAAAATGTTTTTTTTCAACAGGAAGATCGACATGGGGCATAAACGGACTGCCATAATACGTGTGATCCTCAAGCAATACCGTTTGCCAAAAGGTGTACATCTTGTTCAAATGGGCTGGCCAAAGGCCTTGGATCACTTTGTTGAAAATGGGCCCCAATAATTCATCCTTTCGTATTTTGGTATAGAATTCATCCACCAAAAGTATTATATCGTCAAAATTTTGTAATTCCCTTTTCATTAGAAAAAAGATTTATAGAGTTCAGGATTCCAATACATTATTACATAGAACATCGCAAAGCCCACGAAAGCAATTATAAGTGCCCAGACCCATGCCGGAATCGCCTTTGGGGTCTCAGAACCCCTTATTACGAAAGAATCCTTGGTCTCACTGCCATAGGCATTGATAGTAATAGGAATCTGCGTGTCGACAACTTCATTTTCCTTGAGGCCGACTACGGAAATTGCGGGTCCATTGCGCACTTCAAATTGAATAGTGCGTGTGCCCTCGACATTACTGGATGACCTGGCCACAATTTTCAATTTATGTATACCATCAGGAATTTTGGTCGTGTCCAGTATAAATTTTACCGGAGGTGCAAACTCGGCGAAAGGTCTTGGCTCTTCATCCAAATACACTTTTATAATTCTATTGTCCTCCATGCTCTTTAAAATTTTTGTCCCATACAATGTTCTTGATATGATCGGGACGATTCTCTTTTGGGCGCACCAAATATTTAACACTAAAAAACAAGGTAATTGCCACCAATATAATGGCAGACCATGTGATAAAATAGTCGATATTACCTGTAGGACCTTCACCGTGTGTGATATTCTCGAAGCCTTTTGGCTGATTTTTTTTACAAAGATCGCAGGCCATCACAACCTTTTGACCTAAGACAAAAAATATTATATATAAATTCAAGTTTCTTTTCATTACTCAAGGTTTTAAGTTGTTGACAATGAATTCGCGAATTTTCGCAACATCTTCTTCTGTTACTTCTGGTGCACTATTGCCCCAACTGTTACGTTCATGAGTGGCGATAGCTGCTATCTCTGCATCTGAAAGTTGATCGGCAAAAGGCTGCATTGAAGCAAATTCGCTCCGGGCATCGTAACCTTGTAGGATTATTTTGATCATCATTTCCGGGTCTTCGTCATTGACAATAGGACTTCCCGCCAATGGTGGAAAAGCACCTACTACCCCTTTTCCATTGTCTTGATGGCACACTGCACATGTCTGTTTATAAAGGTTTTCGCCGTTGAGAGCAGTATTTTTTTGCTCTCCATTCATGCCCTCGGTCCGTGTTTGTTGCAGACGGGGAATAAATTTGCTTTTCTCTCCATCAGGTAACTCCAATTGTTTTAAGGATTGTAGGTAGGCTACCAATTGCAATACTTCCTTCTTGGCGATTACAGTGGTGCCCGATGTGGTGGCAAACATTTCTGGCAGATTGATTACTACATCCCCTTCTTTTACAGAGTTGGTGTCAATGATCTTGAACAGCCAAGGATAAGAGGGCATTACTGATTCCCCAACAACCGTGCGCGGATTGTAAAGGTGGAGCAAATGCCAATCCTTACTTGATTGTCGTACACCGATATTCGTGAGGTCCGGGCCTGTGCGTTCACTCCCTAAAAGTGAGGGTGATTGTCGCCAAAAATCCATGCGTTCCTTGCTATAATAATAATCTGAAGGGATGGAGGGGCGATTGCCCCAAACATTGTCCATTTCTATATTGCGCACTTGTTGAGTATGACATGCAACGCAACCTTCCCTTATATAGATGTGCAGGCCTTCCCTTTCTTGCTCAGTCAATAAGGGTTGATTGGGCAAAGGCTGTACGTTCTGCATTTGGGAGGCGGGAAATAGGGCAACGATAAAACTCAGGGTTACAAAGCCTATAAAGGCCGCAAGTACAAGGGTTTTATGGTTTTTATGAAAATTGAACATTTTTTTTTGTTTTAATTATTCACACGTTCCAAGATGGGTGCATCCAAGGTCATTATAGGTTTCCTTTTCCGGACCATGTAATAAAAATTATATGCAAATACCAGATGGGAGATGAACATCAGAGAACCTCCTATGGCACGCCAAACCCAATAGGGTTTCATTAAGATAACCGATTCCAGAAAGGCATTACCATCAATCCAGCTCAAACCTTTATAGGTGCCTCCCGCCATTAATGAAATCATATAGGCGAACAGACCGATAAAGGCAAGCCAGAAATGGGCCCCTACAAAAACCTGAGGAGGCTCTTTTCCGGTTAATTTGGGCAAGATGGTATAAAAACATGCCCAAAGTATAAAGCTGATAATCCCATACATGGTCATATGCGAGTGTGCCACATTAAAATCGGTAAAATGCCATACGTAGTTAGTGAACCGGAAGGCTTGAAAACTGCCTTGGGTAGAACCCACGAAATAGAAGATGACCCCTACGAAAAAGAAGGGCAGTACATAACTCTTAGAGATGTGGCTCCAACTCCCTTTCATAGTCATTAAAAAATTTGTAGTGCCCGCAACTACGGGTATAAACATACCAGCGCTAAATACAATGGCAGTGGTCTGTAGCCACCAGGGTAATGGACTGAATACAAAATGGTGGGTACCGATCATGGTATAGAACAGCATTTGCGTCCAAAACGCCAAGACTCCCAATGAGTAGGAATATATAGGTTTGTTGAGAGCGGACGGGAGGTAGTAATAGACCAGCCCCAGGGTAAAGGTCATAAACCACATTCCTACTCCTTGATGCATGTAATAGCCTTGAATTATTGTTTCCCCAAGCCCATTCTGAAATAAAGGCAGATATCCAATAGTAGCTAGAACGATCGTCCAAATGAGCGCCGCAAGGATATACCAGTTGGAAACATAGATATCGGATATTTTGCGATTGGCAACTGTTTTATAGAAATTCCAGAATGTGATGACCAGTCCTATGGCGAAAAGTGTCATCACCGGCCAGATATATTCCCGGTATTCCCCTCCCCCATTGTTTATGCCGGACATTAATGAAATAGTACCCAGTAATACCGTTAAGTTGATCAATATCCAAGCTCGCCATGCAATCGCATAACTATGGATTTTGGTGTTTGAGGTACGTGCGATCACAAAGTAGCCGAGACCGATCATTGCCAACGAGGCCCAGCCCCAAAATACGGCATTGGTATGTACCGGTCGTAATCGGCCAAAGGAAAGCCAGGATAAATTATCCATTTCAGGCCAAATGAATTTCATTCCCACGTACTGACCCACCAATGTACCGAATACAAGCCAACATACGGCTGCACCCAAATAATATATAATAATTCTTTTAAGTGGTACGGGCGTCTCGATGCTCAAAGGTGTCTTTTTTTTCTCATCGAACATTGGGTTTTCCGGTTCATGGGTAACCCGATTGACCAACCCCTTTTCGTCCATAATTTTTTCCTGACTTCCCAATTCGGTTCCTGATAATTTATACTTTAAGGCCTTTTTGCGTTTGTCAAGGATTTGATCTATATCACCTTCTTCCATCGCCAGTAATTCTTCGTTAAATGCCAGTTTTTTCTTTTCGATCTGCTTCATTTTTAAAGAGTCCAAGTAACCATTGAGTTTCACCAATAATATGATGCAGGCAACGAACAATACGATGAAGATCAAAACCAATGTCCCGATAATTCCCGGACTCGTAGCCCAATTATCGGAGTTTAAAGGTGCTGTTTGTGCACTTGTTAAATCCGGCAATAGAACAGTGACAATAACCGGTACATTTTTCCAATATTTTATATTTTCGGATATTCGGGTCATTTTATCTTAATTATAAATAAATTTTTACCTTTTTAAACATGTTAATCCCCTTTCCAGGCCCGTTGCCAATTCAAAAATGCTTGTACTATGTAACATTTGTTTAAGGTCTTTACGGACCCCCGCAAATTTAGTATGAGCAGGGCAAGGTCTATTGGCATCACATTTATCAAGCCCAAGTCCACAACTTACATAAATGGAATTGCCATCAATGGCAAATACAATATCGCTCAATGTTAAATCATCGATTCGTTCCTTCGAAATCTGAAATCCTCCAGAAGGCCCTTTTGTCGAATCTATAATATTAGACTTTGCCAATTGATGAAGTATCTTTGCTGTAAATGCAACTGGTGAACCTACTTCCTTTGCGATTTCCTTTAAGGTTACCCTCCTATTTTGCAAAGAATGCAAGGCTATATATGTCGTCGCTTTAATACCGTATTCACAGGCTTTTGAGAACATTCTTTTCTTTTGGATACGGGCAAAGATACTTCATTTTTCTATTTCGGACAAAATTATCAGAATATTGTTATTATCTTATTTTTTACAAATAAATCGTCATTTTCTTGGCCATTACAATATTATACTCAAGAGTCGACCTATTGAACTGACTACCCAAATACTATTGACATAGTGCCATATGCCATTGTATCTTTTGGTTCAGAAAGCTCTTCAATTGAAATTGACAGATTATTCTCTTCAGCAATTTTTTCTAGCTGTTCTTTAATAGGAGTACCATACGAACAACAAGAAGAATTCAGAATTTTGATTTCGGTTATCATAAAAAGGTTTTTTATAATTAAACTTTACTATTCGTTTAAAGAAAATGGTAAAAGTTGTTCAAAATCATTTTCAACTAAGGGTCTTAAAATAACCTTGTCATTTTCTAAAATATAATCCTTTTGAAAGTCAATCATTTTTGTTATGTCTTACTTTTTTCGTTCGATGGTTTGTTTTGCTTACCGCTATCAATTGGATGTAAACTTTGTTAGCGGTTCGAACTTCCTTCAAATTTGTTTTGGTACTTCGTTTGCTGTTTCCTGAAGTAGGGTATATAAATCAGTGATTACCCAGCGTTCCATTATTTTATTATCCTTTAGCCTATAGATGGCGATTCCCTTGAGTATAATGGCTTTACCTGTTGGGGGGATACCATTGTAGATGCCTTTATGCGTTCCAAACATCCTCCATCGAACCACTACTTTGTCCTCACCGGCAATCAAATCATCTATTTTATAGTGAGCGTCTGGAACAACATGCAGCATTATGTTACAATAGAAATCTTTAAATGCCTGTGGACCGGTGGGACTGCCCATTGGCCAGTTGTGAGAAGTAAATTGAGGAGAAACCAGTTCATCCACCACCTTCATATTCCAATCCCTCAATACTTCCTTATACAATCGTTGAATGATTGCTTTATTCTTGTTTGTCATTGTATTCCTAATTTTAATAGTGTACTGGGCAATGTTTGGAGCCTTCATTTTTAGCCATCACCACAATTTGACTTGCCTCTTTCAAAATAAGTCTGTGCCAATGCCCTTTAGGGATTATGATGGCCTGGCCACCGGTAATCGTCCGTTTATTTTTTTTAGTAGATTGATTGATTGCGGGGTCTGAAACCTGATTATCTAAATATTCAACTTCAATTTCACCTTCCACGATCAAGATTAGTTCGTCTCCTGAAGGATGAATCTCCCAGTAATCAGGATGAGATTGTTTGTACTCCATTAAATGAAAAGAGGAAACGGTATAGCAATCCTTCATCAAACGATTTGTACTGGCAAGGATGCCGCCATCGTCTTTTAGATGAACAAATGAACTTTCTAATTCGATAATTTCCATAATCTTACGTTTTAAAATTATGACACAAAAGTAGTAATGCCTCAATGGGATAAATTGTACAATCCTGCTATTCTTGATTAGAAAAGGAGGGATAGATACCAAACATTTTTTGAAAGGTCTTATTGAAATGAGATGAATCCGAGAAGCCGAAAGAATAGGCGCATTCAGTTAGAGAAGCACCTTCTATATAGCGTTTTATGGCACTTTCTATTTTCTTCCATAAGATATATTGATGAATGGAGATACCGATTTGCTTTTTAAATAAATGTGCTATTCTACTTTCCGATAAAAATACATTTTCTGAAATCATGGATAGCTTTATTCCTTCTTTTGAGTAATTATCATCTATCCATGACAGACAGCTTTTTACTCTGTCATCCCTTTCACAAAAAGGATAATCTTCATCCAATCCGTATATATACTTTTCTTTGAAAATTTCTATACTAGTAATTGTATTGACAACGATATCTTCTCCTTTCGGAAGAAAGTATTTGGACAGCTGAATCCCTGCGTTAGATGTAGGGTCTATAAAGTACAATTGGCATTCGCTGTTCTCGCAATTAAAAATATGTGGTACATTCGAATTGATGATGACAGACTGGACATTGGTATATTGCTGATTATCGGTTCGGATATGTAATTGCCCGGATATAGCAAATGCCACTTCTATGGGAAAATGCCTGTGACGTGCTAACGAGTAATCCTTTTGGGAAAAGCTGATTATTCCATTTTTTATATCAAAATACTTTATTGGCATATTTATTTGAACATTGTAGTTGGTCTAGTCTGACCGCTAACGTGTTTCTTTATGATTTCGCTGCGTGTTTAAGCACTAAAGTTAGCAAATGCAAACCGAATAGAAAATCCGTTAGGATTTACAGTAGTAGGCGAGAACAAGCAATTAATTTTGATACGGTGTTAACTGCTGGCTTTTTTTGAGTCGAGTGAATATTCCGAATTATCTTTTCCGATTATAAATACACTTCCTGCTGGGTCCATTATCCAATGGTTTTCTTTTGATATTTCCTCCAATTCATCACAAGTTTCAATTCCATTGGATTTCTCTATAAAATTTTACAGTTTCCTGATATTTAGATTTCGGGATTTTTATTGCTATATTAGTTAGTGGCGCATTTCGAAACACTTAACTTTCGACTTGGAAATGGTTTATTGAAATGATAAAACTTTAAATTTCAGCACATAACCGCCATTAACTATACACCGCTTAGCGGCTGGCTCTTGTTTATTTGTAAGTCTATTTTCTTAAAATCTTTTCTATTGGTTTTCCTTTGGCCAATTCATCAATCAATTTATCCAAATATCGAATTTGTCGCATCAATTTGTCTTCAATTTCTTCAACACGATAGCCACAAATTACCCCTGTGATTTTCGAAGCATTTGGGTTGATCTGTGGTGCTTGGATAAAAAAAGTTTCAACATTGGTTTCCTTGTCAATGTGTTGTTGCAATGTTTTTTGATCGTACCCAGTCAGCCAAAATATTATCTCATCCACCTGTGCTTTTGTACGCCCTTTCATTTCTGCTTTTGGAATATAGCATTGATAGATTCTTGCAAATGGCATCTTATAAACCTTTGTATTCTCCATGCTTTATTATTGTATATTTAATTGCCAGGAGATACCAAATTTGTCGGCAACCCATGTGAATTTTTTGCTAAACCCGTAGTTATCCATTGGCATCATTACAAACCCATTTTCTGATAGTTTTAAATAAAATTTTTCAAGTTCTTCCTCATTTTTACATTCTACAAAATTAGAAATGGCCGGTGTGAAATTCCAATCGTGTTTTACAAAACTATCACTACAAAGGAAGCGTTTTCCATTTAACTGAAATTGCGCCATCATCACGGAACCTTCTTTTCCGGGACCGCCTTTGCCGTATCGTTGTACATCAATGACTTTAGAATTGTCAAATAAATCCACATAAAAATTCATGGCTTCCTCAGCATTATTTTCTTGAAATGTGAGAAATGTTGTGATTTGTTGTTTCATATCGTTTTATTTTAAATTATGTCTTCTTTTTGAGCATTAATGCGCTTACCAAAGTAACAACCAATCCAACAGGTAATATTTCTGAAAAGGTTATTAAGATTACAAATACAGGGTTCTTGTACATCTCTTTAAAGTTTGCCATTTCCGCTGTTTTAGTCGATAAATCTGAAGCGGTAGTGCAATTGCTGAGTACGTGCTGAGTGTATATATCAATAAAATCAGGAACAAATAAATAATAATAAAAAAGCCAAACAACCACATACATAGTCGAACCGATTAATGCAATCCAAAAACCTATTTTGAATGCTTTCCTAAAAGAAATTAACCCATTAAGGTGCTTGTTCCGATAACTCCGAACCCCGAAGAAAATCAAAGAAAATAGAACAACCATAGTGGCATATCCTACAACATCATTACCCTTCATTTCGGGATTGCTGTACATTAGATTTACCATCAAAATCATATTTACAGATAAAATGATCCCGATAACCAAACCAAATATTATAATTGTTTTTTTCATCTATATTCTTTTTTAATTGAACCCAAAACTAAAATCGAAAATTGAAGTTAGTGTCATACTTTAGTACCAAAACGATTTTAAGGGAGTACTTTCATACGAAAGTATGAGCGAATTACTGGGTGATTTTTAAGCGTTTGGCCTTTTCAATTGCTTGTGCCCTGCTTTTTACATCCATTTTTGTATATAGATTAGATACGTGGGTCTTAACTGTACTAACAGATAGAAATAGGTTTGTCGCTATATCTAAATTGCTTTGGCCTTTTGTTAAAAGTTGCAATACTTCGTATTCACGACTACTTAAATTCAATTTTTTCAGTTCCTCTTTATTAATTGTAAAATCATCAAGAGGTATGAACACCTCTTTCTCGACAATTATCTGATGTACTTTCGGTTTCACTAGTTGCGTAGCCACCCAAACACCTAAAATGGTAAAAAAAAGAGCAATTAGTCCAATGTAAATATCTATAGCTTTATCAACTATCAGAAATTTCCATTGCAGCCACTTCAGAGCAAAAACCAAAATCGCTAGTATTAGCCCGTATAAAATAATATGTTTAAAATTCTTTAATAGTGTCATTGTTTGATTTAATTGTGTCGTTTGTTTTGCTTGCCGCTAACAATTAGATATAATCATTGATGCTTTCCTACTTATAAGAACTAAAGTAATAATTGTAAATGGGATTCTTAAAAAGTCCATTTGGGTTGATATGCTCTTTTTTATTTTCCATTGTCTATCGATTTGTTTTCAACCTCACTTTTTCTAAGTTCTAAAGCAATTTTGAGAGCCTCAATTCTATTCTTTAGTAAAGTATGCTGTGACGTTCTACCCGTAAGTTTGAGTAAGAACTTTTCACATTTATGTACCAGAGACTCAATAACTGTAGTGGCTTATATTAATTTGTCTTCAGGATAGTTTTTCATATCTAATTGGATGTTTTATACTTCTCTATCATTTAAACCTTTTCCTTCTAGTATTTTAGGGATTGATTTTTCAATTCTTGATATTCGTGTTTTGGATTGTTTGGCTTGTGAGAAATAGAGTAAATACCCTCTTTGTCTCCCTGGGGTTAGGTTGTAAAATGCAGTTTCTAATTCGGGATTGTCTTTAAATATTTCTTCAAGTTCGTGAGGCATTTCAAATTCAGAAGTCTTTTTCATTTTTACTTCCAATCCTGCTTTTTCCACCTCTATGGCTTCAAAAACATAAGCTTTGATAACCGCCTTTAAGTCAATAATTTCCTGTTTGTTACTAAATCGAATTTGACGAGCTGACTGGACGTTTTCGGTTTGTTGAACTAAAATATTGTTGGCATCATTCAACAATGCCCCTTTGTGAAATAGCAAGGCGCAATACTCCTTAAAACCATGTATGAGTACTATATTTTTACCTTGAAATGTATAGCAGGGGTGCATCCATTTAAAATCTTCTTCGAGACCACATTCTAAACAGATTTCTCGCAACAGGATGCTTTCTTCTTTCCAGTTTTTTATCTTTTCTAGGTATTGGTCAACTTTTTCCATTTAAGAATGTGTTTATTTTACAATGTGTTTAGGGCTTCATCCATTGAACTTAGAAAATTAACCTGTGATCCATTATTACTTTCATAGATAAAGTTTTGCAGACTTTTACTCGAATAGTTTGAAAAATCTCCTACGATAATTAAAGACATTTGATATTGAGCAAACTTTTGAAGAATATCTCCTGCCAACTTAGTTTTTAAATCAAAAAACTCTGGTGTAATATTTTTTTGATGTAAAATCATTTTATCATATCCTTGATAATAGATGTTGCCCATTAAATCCAAGGCATCTTCTGTGGTTTTAATTATAATTTCATTTGAGATAATTTCTGCGATTTTAATAACGCTTTTTGAATGTTCTTTAATTTCCATCTGATGTTATAATTCGTTTAGCTTAATCTGTTCTTCAATCAAAAGTTTAAATTCTTCTATAGGAATATCTTGGTCAAATTTTATTTGAATGGTTTTTTTACCTGTTTTATAACCCTTTTCTTCCAATATTTTACGCATTTCTTCGGTTAATGAGTCGATACCAAAACTAACGTGCTTTTTAGCCAAGGAAAATCCAGCAAGGATTCCATTGTATTTATAAATTGGCACATTCCAACTTATGCCACTTTCTGCAGTTGGCTCTGTGACTTCAATGAGTTTTTTAAGTTTGATCATTACCTCTTGTGCTTCTTCTGGTGAATTGTCTATAAACTCATCTACAGTTTTAGGTTTTAAATCAGCCATATCTATTGTTTTTCTAATTTTCTGTTTGCTGGTCTAAAATACCAAGATAAAACCGTCACCACCATTAATATTAATGAAGGTATGGCTTCTGCAAATGACTGACCAACTGCTAAATGCGAAATGAATGCTCCTGACATTGCAAAGAAGAAACCTGCATACGCCCATTCCTTTAGCAAAGCTTGTTTAGGAATTAAAATAGCGATTACACCTAGTATTTTCCAAGCACCAAGAATGCTTAATAAGTATAGGGGATAGCCTAATTGTGATACGATTTCGTTATAGCCACCAACTTGCAGTAATTGCTGAATACCACCTGCTAACATTCCAAATGAAAGGAAGATAGTAAGAACCCAATAAATAATTTTGTCTCTTTTTTTCATTTTAATTTATTTTTTGATAGGATTGCTTTAAATATTTTTCAATTAATGTTTCAAACGTATTTCTTGAAGGGTTAACAATACAAACCCAATTCATAGAACCATAAGTTGGATGGGGCATTAAGGTATCTTCTTTGGTAAAGTCAATACCAAGATGCATATAAGCTTCAAGTTTTTTACTTTTAGGAAGTTCTTTAAATACCGATTCAAATGTTTGCTTATCAACAGGAAAATTTAATCTAAAGAAACCTTCCCTGTTAAGATTGGATACAGCATCATATTCATTGTCCTTTGTTATTAATGTTGCAAACGGAAGTTTATCATTCTTTTTGTGCATAAAGAAAAGGTCATTTTCAGCTTCGACTAAATGTAACTTATCAAAGTTCTGAAGTAGATAGTTTTTAATTTCTTCAATTTTCATAGTATCAAATTTTAGGTTCTAGGATTTCTTGAAGTTTATTATGGGCCATATTTAAACCATAAGCAAACGGTAATTTTAGTTGCTCTGCTCGGTGTTTTTCGGATTTGTATATAATCTGAATGGTTAACTTGCTTTTGTCTTCTGTAATTTTTTCAAAATTCAAAAACTCTAATTGTACGCCTATGGGCATATTTTCCATTTCAAAAGTTCGTACTATTTCTTGGTTCGGAATAAGCTTGTGTATGGTTCCATTTGCCTTAAACATTACATTTCCTTCGTGTGAGGTTTCGAACTCATAACTTCCGTGATTTTTGTTTTCTAGCTTTAGTACGTTGGTTCCCATCCATTGTGCTATAAATTCAGCCTCGGTATAGGCTTTATATACCAATTCTACTGGAAGGTCAAAAGCTCTGGTAATGGTTAGCTCTTGCTTACCTTCTTGGGCATTGATTTTTGTTTTCTGTTCCATTGTTTATTTTGTATTTGATTGATGTTTATTACTCACTTTTTGTTCATTTTATTTTTTGTGTTCGTGAATCTTCGATTTCATAACAGCTTCCAGTGAATTAAATCGTTCATCCCACATTTTTCTAAAAGGCTCAATAAAATCAGCTATTTGTTTCATCCCTTTTGGATTTAATTGGTAGTAAATCTCTCTTCCTTTTTGTTCCTGTTCCAAAATTTCACATTCGGTAAGAATTTGAATGTGCTTGGAAATGGTTTGTCTGGAGGAATCGAAATTCTCTGCAATGGCTGTTGGTGTTAAAGCTTGAAGTGCTACTAAAGATATAATTGCCCTTCTAGTGGGGTCGGCTATGGCTTGAAAAACGTCTCTTCTTAATTTCATTACGCAGTTATTTGACTGCAAATATATATGCAGTTATTTAGTTGCGCAAATATTTTTTAGTTTTTTGAAATAACTTGGAAGTTTCAAGTTTTGTACCTCTAGTTTCCTTTTCTCACTGCAATCATATGAAATATTAAAAATTCGTTCTGTTTTCGAGCTTTTCTTGCTCACTTAATCTTTTGGTACTCTTTTATAGTTCGGTGATTTTTAAAATGATCTCAGTAAGTTCTTTAGGCATACTAAAAAATGGGGAGTGACTGGATGGTAATTTGTACACCTCTAGACAAGGCATTTCTGATAACATTTTTTCTTGTAACCATGGTGTTATAGCTCTATCCTCAGTACATTCAATATAGTATCTTGGTACACTTCCATAGTTTTCTTCAGTAAGAATAAGCTTTGCTGTTGCAGATTCGTAAGACTCTGGCAGTAAAATTATTTTTGCCATTTCTGTTATATCATCCTCACAATCGTGATATAATCCTTCTTTATAAATTTCCGGTAAAAGCATAGAAGATATTGTTCCGTTTTTTGTGATGTGCGGTCCTAATATTTCCTTTTTGTCCAATACGAAATAATCCTTTGCACTTTTGCCGTTGGCAACTAAAACAGCTGCTATGTAAATTAGCTTTTCAATTTTTTTGGGACGATATTCCGCTAGTTGTGATAGCATAATACCATTTTTACTATGACCTACCAGAATAACCTTGCCTGGAATACTATCTATTAAATTACATAGCTTTTGAATGGTAGTTTCGAAGCGGACCTCCTCAATGGGTGTTTTATCCCTACCCATACCTGGAAGGTCAATAGGGTAAACGGTATGTCCTTCGCGTTCTAATAAGGGGGTTACTTTATACCAGTTCCAAGCACTATGCCATGAGCCGTGTATAAGTATGTATGTTTTTTTTTCGGATCTATTGGTTGCTTTCATTTGGATTGGATGTAAAAAAAGTAAAGCGATTATGCTCATTAGAGCTAATCTGATAATTATTTTTGCATTCATTTTATTGGATTTTATTTAATACTATGTACCGGTTTTATTAGGTGTCAAAAATATTAGGGATACCTGAACCTTAAAACCCGATACTTGCTGTATTAAATATCGATGGTCCTAAAGGTTAAGTTTATTCTGGGGCTTTTTACTTTTTTGGTCGGAGGCAAACGGTGAAGCCAATTTGTTTGTGTTTTTCCTTTCATAACCAATAAACTGCCCTTTTCCAAATGGATGGCAACCCTTTGCTTTGTTTCCTTATGTTTGAATAAAAATTTACGTTCTGCCCCAAAACTTAATGAACCTATGGCACCATCTTTTTTTAAATCTTTTTCGCTATCGCTATGCCAAGCCATACCTTCATCTCCATTATGATATAGATTAAGTAGGCAAGAGTTGAATTTTTCTCCAGTTATATTTTCTATAATTTCTTTGAGTTCCAACAATTCTTGAGTCCAAGGAAGAGCGGATTTTGTAGTTTTTGAATAGGTGTATTCAAATGGGTTGTCTCCATACCAGGCTACTTTCCGTTTCGTGATAATCAATTTTCCAAAAATGATTGCTTTGTCGTTTTGCCATTGGATATTCTTTAATAATTTGTCAAAATACTGTTGGGCTCTTTTTATATTCATGACTGAACCATAATAATGTGCTTCCCCATCAAAAGGTAAGAGATTAGTTATATTTCCAGTATTAAATAAGTCCATTCTTCCAAATTTTATAATCGGTTCGCATACAATGTCCGCAAGGTCTAAATCCACATGCTTTGGCCTGCTCGATTGTATTGAAAAAAACACGGTTTTGCTTCTTCATCCTTTTACCCGATTTGCATTGCAAGGTGCCATAAATTTTCAGATTAAGATTTCCCCCAAAAACAATTTCTTTTAGTTTTATTTTTTGATGTAGTTCTGCATCGCCAATGTCAATATGTTTTATCATTCCTTTAGTTGGTTGCATCGTGAAAAATCACGCCTAAAGTATGTCGTTCACCACTTATTACTTCACTTACTCCGTGTTTCATGTTTACCCGATAATACCCTCGTGCTCCTTTAACAGGCCGAAAATTTGTAGTAAAAATGAGCAAATCTCCTTTCTTTGGTTTTAATACAATAGCTTTGGACTGTGCTCTTGGCGTTTGTTGTGTCAAAACAAATTCCCCTCCTGTAAAATCCTTATCCGGTTCGTTTAAAAAAAGAACACATTGTATAGGAAAATAGACATCTCCGTACAAATCTTGATGTAAGGTATTATAACCACCTTTCCCATATTTTAATATTAAAGGGGTTGGTTTTAACTGCTTATTTTGATGGCAAAGCGATAATAATTCTTCTAATGTTTGAGGGTATACTTTATTAATATTCAGCACTTTCATCCAGAGGTTTGCTATAGTTGAGAGTTTAGGATATATTGTTTCTCTTATTATCTGAATGATATTAGGTAGTGGATAATCAAAGTATTTGTATTCGCCCAAACCAAAGCGATACCGCTCCATTATTACTTTTTTTCGATACAAATTTTCATTATTGTATTCGTTTATCAGCTCGTTACATTGTTCATCTGGTAGAATTTTGGGAATAATGGCATAACCTTTTCCGTTTATCGATTCAGATACCGCTTGCCAATCGATTGTGGCAATTTTTGCTTTGAAGTTTTTCATCAGTTCTTTTGAGTATTCTTTTCTCGTTCCATTGTATCAGCCATTAGCGAAGCCCCTAAATCATTACTCAATCTAAGTTCATTAATGATGCTTTTAAAGTCTTCTTCTGTTCTGTTTTGACTTAATTTGAATTGAGCTTCGATTTTATCGATGCTTATTTGAAATCCAACTATTCCATTAATTTGTTTTTGCTCCGTTATCGATAACGTGTTTAAAGAAATAGGGCATTTTTGAGTTCTCTCATATCTATCGGTAAGTCTGCTAACAGAATTCCAAAGATTGTCACCAGATAATATTTTAAGTTTTCCACTAATGTGAACACTTAAATAATTCCAAGTTGGAGCATTGGGTTTTTTATACCAAGACGATGAGATATATTGATTAATTGGTGAAAGAAATATGACTAAGACACTGGGGGCACTCTTGAATTCTTTCCATTGTTCGTTTGCTTTTGAAATATGACCTACTAAAATTTTGTTCCCTTTTTCACTTTCCTCTAGCTCTAATGGGATATGAGTAGCTGTTGGAACGGTTGCTCCTTTGGTAACTAAAGTTGCAAAACCATTCTCTTTTATGAATTGCTCAATAATTTTATGGTCCGTAATTTCAAAAATTTTAGGTGTGTACATTTTTATATTCTTTCAATTTCATATATACCCTTGAGTTTGGATGATTCATTTAGTACTAAAATCTATGCAGGGTTTATATTTCAATTAGAGTACTATAACCCCAAACTAGACTTCTTAAATTTTAATGGCTTTTGATGCTTCCCAACCAATAATTGCAGTTTTTCGAGTAGACCCCCACATATAACCTCCAAATAATCCTGTAGATTGGATTACTCTATGGCAAGGAATTAAAAAAGCGATAGGGTTATTTCCGATAGCAGTTCCGACAGCTCTTGAAGCTTTTGGTTTTTGAATGTGGTGAGCAATACTTCCGTAAGTAACTAGATTTCCTTCGGGTATTTTTAAAAGGGCCTCCCAAACCTTTAATTGAAAATCTGTCCCTTTCAAGTGGAGTTTTATCTTATTTATCTTAGTCCAATCTTGGGTATAGATTTGTAATGCATTTTGTTGCATACCGTCAGTTTGCTGTATGAAGTTGGCTTTTGGAAAGCGTTTTTCCAATTCTGAAAATGCTATTTTCTTATTATCAACAAACCCCATATAACAAATGCCTTTGTGCGTGGAAGCAACAATTATCTCTCCGAACGGGCTTTGAGCGAAACTATAGTTTATTGAAAGATTTTCTCCTTTTTTTTTATATTCACCAGGTGTCATCCCCTCAATTTTTACAAACAAATCGTGCAATCTACCTGTTCCCGAAAGCCCAGTTTTGTATGCGGTTTCAAACAGTGTGGTTTGTGAATTCTCTAAGATTGATTTTGCGTGTTGAACACTTATGAATTGTAAGAATTTTTTAGGGCTAACACCTGCCCATTCTGTAAATAGTCTTTGAAAATGAAATGGACTTAAATGTACTTTTTCAGCAACTTCTTCCAGTGTTGGTTGATCTATAAAGTTCTGCTGAATGTAGTCAATAGCTTCTGCTATTCGGCAATAATTTATATATTCTTGGTCGTACATTGATGTCATATTTATAATAACAAAAATATATTAAGCATTATTTATGCTGAACCCGAAACTTGCGGAATTGATCTCATTAGTTAGCGGATTGTTTTTTTTGTTACCTTCAAATCATTTCACAATAGTAGTCATACTTCGTTCAAAACCTCCCGCATGAAAAAATTAAGCAAATCTGAATTTTCGTTTGTTCTATTTGCAAAGTCGTGATTAGTCTTGGCTGGGATTCTTAAAAAGTTCCTTTATCTACGTCCATCCATTTGTCTCCAACATGTACGGAAGTTATGCCTTCAAGTCCGTAAAATACCTCATCATTTTCTTCGTGCTGATGTGCGCCTGGTCCGTCAGAATTTGGTTCAAGCCACCATTCTGAAATGCTGTATTTGTCTACTGTCTCATTTTCGTGTTCCAAAGAATTCTGCTTGTAAAGTAAAAGTCTTTCCGTTATCGGTACTAAACTCTCCCTTCCAATGAAAAGACTTGTCGGTTATGTCCTGAAATGTCCACCGCAATATATTTCCATTTTCATCATTTCCTTCGTGAACAATCTTACCGTTTTCTTTCCAGCCATAAAGTTTACTTATTATGCTACTCACGGGATTAAACCAATGAATACACCATTTTTTTGATTCTGTATCAAAATAACGTATGGTTGAACCATAACGATTTCTTGGCTGTTTTAAGTTTGGCGTTCTTAACGAACGCTTCGGTGCAATCCAAACATCCTGTACAACGCGCCCTTCAAGAACATAGGCAAAATGCCATTCTCCTTCAGATGTAATGACCTCTTTATTGTCCAAATAATCAATAGCATCAACATTCCAACTGCCGATTAGCCAATTGTAAATATCATTTGTTTCGATTTCGCTACTTGCTTTTTCAGAAATTAATGAAGATGCAAAAATTTCTTTTTCTCTTGATACAATTTCTTGTTCATTAAACACTCTGTGCCAGATATCTGGATAATTTAAGACCAAACCATCTTTATCTACTTGTAAGTTTGCAGTAAATCCTGATACAAGGCTTTCATATTTATAAATGCCATTACCTAAATTGGTATATCGCTGCTGTACAGGGGAAAATTTATTTGCTGGCAATTCAAAATAAACGACTTCAATTTCTTTTGATTCTCCAACTGCTAAACCGAGCCTATTGATTGGTAATGTGTTAGTAAAAGGGGTCAAGGAAATATCTATGTCTGTACAGTTATTCAATTGTTTGAGGATTTCGCCTTTTTCGTTGACCCAATGATTCTTTTTATTTTTTGAGAGCCAGATATTAAATGTACTGTCGGATTGTAAATTGATGTTTACTGACTGAATTTCCCACTTTTCATTTATTTCAAGTAGGTAATTAACATTCAATAATTTCCCCAATCCTTGACCTGTGATGTGTCCCTTAACTACAATCGTGTCTTTTAAATTGATGGTGGTAAATTCAGTTGTATTAACATAAGTGCTTTTCCACACTATTATTTTTTCTTGTGCCATTATAAATGAGTATAAGGTTGTTAAAATTAGTATTAAAAGATGTCGTCTCATCTTAAGACTGTTATTGGCTTAAAGCTATCTATTGTAATGGCATTTGATAGCTGTAGTGAATTTATTTTTCCACCAAGCTCAACCACTCTTTAATTACCTTTTTCAATTCATCTTCTTTCGCTTTTATATCGTCTAAATCCTTGAAAGTTATAAGTCGTCTGCCATCTGTATAATCTCCTTCCAAAATTTTAGTGTTCTTTGTCAAAGTTGCACCCGTTGGGAGAACACACATTATTTTGTCTTTGCGTAAATTCATTACCAGAATATCCTGTTTATATTCTTTTGGGTCATAGGGTTTCATTTTACCAGTGTAATGAAATGCTGGTGCATTCCATTTAATTTGTTCGGTAATTTCAGTATCAATAGAAAGCATTAGTTGTCTTAAATACTCTATAGCGGGTTGAATTTCCTTTGGCAACTTTTCAATATGTTCTGTTACCAATTCTGTGTTTGTCAATTTTATTTTTGCCATTATTTTTGATTTATAAGATAAAGTTTACCTCCTAAAATTGCACTTGGCAAGGCAATTAGAATAATTGAAATATTATACCAAGCAATTACTAAATCCCACATTGTCAATGATCCTAAAATACTTAAAACTGTACCTATCGTGCCCATTATTATAACGTGTTTCATTGGATTGCTTGGCGCCAATTTTGCTGCCAGATAACAACCAATGACGTTGAAAGCAAATCGATAAACAATCACAACTAGAATTATAATTGCAGAAGTTTCTTTGAAATTATCCATTGACATTATTCCTAATTTATCAAATAGGAAGTCGGTTGCTAGAGAAAGTGTTGCCCCTAGTACAAAACCTGCAAGTATTGCCACAATACTTTTAAAAGTTGATTTTTTCATGTGTGTGTACTTAACATTTCGACAAAATTAGTGATGTCGAATGCTTAAAAATAGAACAAACCCGACACGGCTAAAATTAACTCGTTCCAAAATTTAAATACTCGCTTGGGGTTATCTTGGTGAATTCCTTAAAGGTTCTGATGTAATGGCTTTGGTCAGAATATCCGTGATTAAATGCTATATCTGAAAGGTTATTGTAACTGCCTAAATTTAAATCCGTAAATGCAGAATTGAATTGACAAATACGCCTAAACATATTTGGTGATAATCCAATATTATGTTTAAATATTCGTTGAACAGTTCTTTCAGTAATTTTCAGTTCTTTTTGGACGTTCTGAAGTGATTCAATAAAATAGCAATTTGAAATTTTATCTGAAAGGTATATGACTGTCTTTGTGACTTCTTTAGAGGAAATTACAAGCTCCCAAATATATTGGTCCAAATGTAAAATCATTGCCTCAATGGATTTGCAGTTCAATAATTGTTCTTGAAGTTGTAGCCTTCCCTAAAAATGTAGCCTTACCCTTTTTAGGACATCTCTAAATTCAACAATTTTTCTTTAATATTGGTCGTTTCGGGGAAGAATTCTTCCCCGAAACGGTCTTTGTCTTCCCTAGGTGGTATATCTCCCAAAGCGGAGTGGGGATGCTTCCTGTTGTAGTCCTCCCTCCATTTATCGGTCAGGGTTCTTATCTGGTGCAGATCGTTGAACCAATATGCATCCAATACATCTTCCCTATAAAACCTGTTCAGGCGTTCCATATAACCATTTTGCATGGGCTTTCCAGGTTGAATGAACCTTAGTTCGACCCTTTTCCTTTTACACCATTCGGCCAAGGTCTTGGAGAT
>NZ_JASWIM010000056.1:0-21150 GCF_030291335.1 Arenibacter flavimaris | reverse complement strand
ATAATGCAATTCCAATTCCACATTAAGCTCTGTTATCTCCATTTTTTGGACAGTCCGTATTATTTTTCGAGCTTCAGTTTCACGTATCTGCATATTCCGTCCATTTGGATAAATGTATCTTTCGATTTCCTTTTTATAGTTCTCCACAAGTTTCTTGATTTCACCTGTGGCAAAAACGTCCAAATAGGTTTTGGCGCCTGGTACTTTTTTATATATCTCCGAAATCAACTTAATGATTTCAGTTTTCTCCATTCCGCTCAATTCTTTTTTTACTTCTCTAAATGCCATTTTAGACAATTTTTTTTTAAGCTTGTTGGTAACCTGTTATATCAATCAATACGAATATAACGGTTTATCCATTTATGCCCGGGATAAAGAGAGGTTTCTAAGCACTTTATTCGGAAAGGGGGATTGTTGTAATCCCATAAAAGGTTCTTTTTAGGGAACTATCTAAAATAAGATGTTTATCAACTTTAGAGAACTGGACTAGTGCTTTTCATGGGAGGTTGTATTGTGCAACATATAATATATTTAATTGCCTTCTTTTTTATCAAATTCCGAATTTATTCTATTTCTTGTTTCAAAGGAGGCCATTGCCATGCACACAAGAAAACTTGTCATTACGCCCCATAATCCCCAAGGAGTGTTTTGTTCATTGACAAAAAATCCGAGTACAGATGTCACAAAAGGAATCCATGAAAATTTAATCAAATTTTTGGCAAATACTTTTTGCGAAAAATCCCATTGCTCCTGGTTTTTCATAGAATGTTTATTTCGAAATCCATTTACACGCCCTATTTTTGTTGGCTTCTTTTTAAGTATTAATCCCATGATTAATACAATTGAGCCAAAAGTAATAGAACCAAGTCCTAAGAGAAAATTGAAGTTCATCTAAATGAAAATGTTTTTCGGTTTTAAGTTGACAATATGTTGCACGTAGGGATATAATCACTGATCTAGTATCCATTTATACTAACACTGTCAAGGTGGTATATTTTCGTGTATGAGCTTAGTCCCATAAAACTTTAAGATTAGGGAACTACTCTTGAAAAATAGTAATTAGTTTATTAGCTTTAATATCCAATTCGAAATTTCCTCAAGGGCAATTGGCGAAAACGTCTGTTCTATTTTTCCGTACTCAAATGGAGATCCTGTCTCGCATTCCTGAAACAAATGATTTAGTCCCTGTAATTCCATTATGGTAACCTTGTTATTGCCGCCTTTTTTCAAAGCATTACCGATGGCCGTTAGATTTTCTTTGGGGGGGACTTGTAGGTCCTTTTCCCCATTTACTGCTAGGACAGGGCAACTAACTTTTTCTAACACCAATGCTGGGTCATGTTTTACAAAATACATCATCCAAGGAGTTGAAATTTGACTTACTTGAGCCGTAATAAATTGTTCAGTGGTCATCCCTTCAGGTACAACCTCATTTGAGTTTTTATCCAAAGCCACGTCTAAATACATTTGCAGATCTTTTCTTAAGCTTTGAGGGTCTTCTGAATTCATGACAATCTCAAGTTCCCTTTTTCTAGTTGAATTGGACTTTTCCATTTCCTTTTCAGATTTACCCATTGATCTTTCTATCAATCCGCCTTGTAACAACAACAATTGATCTCCTCTTATACCCGAACCGGCCAATAAAACAATAAAACCTACATCTTTAGACCTGGCGGCTACCAAAGGTGCTATTATTCCGCCTTCGCTATGTCCAATTAAGCCAATTTTATTATTGTCAATATCTTTCCTCGAATTTAAAAACGAGATTGCGCTTTCCACGTCCTTAGAGAAATCCAAGGTTGTGGCTTCAGCAAAATTACCTGTTGACTCCCCAAAACCTCTATCGTCATATCGCAATACCGCTATGCCTTGTTTGGTCAGGTGATCGGAGATTACCAAAAACGGTTTGTGTCCAAGAAGTTCTTCATTGCGGTTTTGGGGACCGCTACCAGAAATAAGAATTACTGCCGGAAAAGGCCCTTTCCCTTTTGGAAGTGTTAAAGTACCCGCTAAGGTCAAGTTTGCCCCTACATTTTGGAACTTCACTTCTTCGCTGAGATATGGATATGGCGTTTTTGGTTCTTGAGGTCTTGTCCTTTCCGCTTTTTCCACTTTTTCCCTTGTCAAATCCAACTGAAGTGTTCGACCCACTTGTTTGAAATTCCCCAATACAATGTCGTCTTCACCTAAAATACCTTCGTATTCAATTTTTGCGTTTGATACAACAAGTCTCAATGTTGAGTCTTTAAAACTTGTGGATGTTACAGGTATTCCATAGGCTCCTTGGTCAGGGCTATCCATTGTTGAACTGTAACCACTATCAATTTTGCTGATTTTGAATACTAAGTTTAATTGTGTTCCCTGAACATCTAATGTGCCATGCCATTGACCCGTAATATCCTGTCCATGGATGGCCAATGTTGTCAGGATGGCAATCAGAATTAGATTTATGCCTTTCATATGATTTAGGTTAATTGGATTATTAGAAATTTAGATAAAATTTCAGCAAGCAAAAGTGATAGGATGAATAATACTATTGGCACTTTTCCTTTGGCATTTGAAGCAACTTTAAAGCCATTGAACAATAAGGTAATGTACCATATTATAAAAATCATTGTAATAATTCCGAATGTAATCGTTGTCAACCAAGTTAAAGGTGAAATTTCGCCTATAAGTTCTGGATCGGCATATTCAATCAATTCCTCACTGGACTTGGTAATTAACTTATTTATATTAAATATTGGAAGAATATAAAGGGGGGTACGTGCTACCATAGCGGTGCTTACTATATCGATTAATCTTGTTTTTCTATTTATATATTTGGAGGAAATGTATAAAAATAGCGTCAAGCAAATGACATTGATCAAGTTGTCGGATAGCGCATCAAATAGAGAAGTATTGTTTACGACATGGAGATCAAGGATTCCATCAAATCGAATATTGAAAGTATAGGCAAGGAACGAACCTAGTAGGGTGAAAATTATGCCTGATGAGATTAAAGTTTTTTCGGAATATTTTTCAAAAAGTTTGAACAGTATTGTTTTCATAACTATTTATTTTTTTGGAGTTGGTCAATTTTTTCAATGATATCATCCAGTTTATTCCTTACCGTAGGATAACTGTTCCCCATTTTTAAAGCCATCTGTTTCAGACTACCACTGGATTGAATAAATTCAAATATAAAATCCTGGTCTTCGGATGAAAGTTGAAGTAGTAATGGTAGTGAATAGTTTCCGGAAATAACAGTCTCGCAACTAGGACAAGCTAGCTGACTAACAATTAAAGATTTTTCGCAACTTGGACAGTTAATTGGGAGTTTTTTCATTCTATTAAATGATTACACGTATTTCAAAATTAAGATATTTATAAATAATATTAATAACAAAATTAATATTATTTAACAAAATATATATTTTATTAAAAAATCTGAAAGAATGGATACATTTGAAAAAAATCAGCATATGACAGGTGCGTATTAAACCGAGATTTAGAAAATCTTTGAATTGAAGGTTTGTAAATTAGGGAGATATCCTAAAAGGGCAAGGCCACATTTATAACCTAAAATACCAGGATTATAAAAACTGAATCAAAAATAACAGTGGTAAAAAGGAATTAAGAATTTATTTAACGTTGATGACAAATTTACCTCCAACATTGTTCCATTTATAGGACCTGTCTTTTTAAAGTGAGCCGCTAATCAAGATGTATAAACTGGATCATACCATGCTCGGAATCTTAGTTAAAATTACCAGTATTATTATACGATTGTTTTGTTATGGTTTTTATTAAAAAGTAAACCGAGGGAATAAAAATTAATCCCATTGTTAGAGGCAGAAACCAAATACCAAGACCATCAGCAGTTCCATTAATATTCTGCAATGTTCTGAAAACAATCATTCCAAATAGGATAACAACCACCAATTTTAATATTCTGACCAATCGTGTTGTAATGGTGTAACTTTTAAATACGTTTTCTTTTGTTATTGAATTGGGATAATTGAATCGCTGAAGAAAATGGTTTACTATTGTCATTGAGATGTTCAGAATCGATGCAACGATTGGTAATGTTAGAATTTTCGATTTGTTTCCTAAGCCGTCCACTTTTCCAGCTCCGTTAAAATGAATCGGTATTGTTTCAGGCAAATTAGAGTAATTCGTTAGAGTTAAAATCCAAATTCCAGCCAAGATAAGCCAACCAAAAATCTCAATTCCCTTATCAAGGTTGGTCATTTTCAATATTATTTTAGGACGCAATTTTTTATTCATTTTCTCACAGATTCCAATCAATGGCCTTCTTGCGAAGCTAGTTGATAAACCAATATCCAATAAAATTTCCAAAACCCCACTATCTAAATGAAATTAGCCTCGGTATGGTTAAGATGTTTATCGGTCCTACTTTTGCATAAAAGTTCAAAGGAATTGGTCTTATAGGTTTAGTTTTCACTAAAGTATAGAATGAATACAATATTGTCATTGAAAGTCACATAAAATGTTTGTGGCTGTTGCAGAACTCCGATAAATGAAACGACTTTAGAAAGGTGTGTGTCCCAAAAACGGTTCTTTTTATAAAACTCGAACATACACATCCTTGTTGAAACTATCCATAGCATAAATCTTATAGTGCAGTGTAAATTTATTGGACACTTGCCGTAAAGATATTATACAAAGGGAATTTCTTAGAATAGAGCGATTAACTATTATATATTTGGTTTTTAGTACATTACGTTTTATGGCATAAATTTAGGTGTAATAATCGGAATGCAATGGGTGGCAAATCGGCTATAGCCGTCCGACTTAAGTTTGCCAACTCATCAATTTATAAACGAGAACCATGTTCAAAAACTATCTAAAAATCGCACGGCGAAATCTCTGGAAAAACAAGTTATATTCCCTAATTAATATTGTAGGAATGACAGTAGCTGTTACCTGTTTGCTTTTTGCTGGAATTTATTGGAACGAGGAACATAGTTTCGATGATTTTCATACCAATAATCCAAACTTATACAGAATCACCACAAATATGGTGGAACATAAAGGAGCCATTGCACAAACGGTAGGTAGAACGGGACAAGTTCAAGGGCCAGCATTTAAAGATGCCATACCTGAATTAAAGAAATATGTACGCGTAATGGGCGGCGAAATATACTATGAGGTTTCTTCAGAAGAGAAAATCCTAAATTTAAATATACTTTACGTTGATTCTAATTTTTTTGATGTCTTTACCTTTCCACTGTTATATGGAGATAAGGCAACGTCGTTAAACGAAGTAAACTCGGTAGTGATTTCAGAAAGTACTGCTATGCGACTTTTTAACTCTACCAATGTGATCGGGAAAGTGTTGCGAATAAATAATGACCCTTCTTTTCAGCGGTTAAAAAAGCCTTTGGTAATTACTGCAGTAGTAGAAGATGCTCCCAAAAACTCTTCCATCCAATTTGAGGTTTTACTTCCGTTCAGTTTTCTTGAACTTGCTTGGGTCGATACCAATTGGCTGAATGCCTATTTAGGAACCTTTGTGGTTTTAGAGCCTACATCAGATATAGCAGCTATAAAACAGAAGTTCGACCGTGTGTTTACCATACATGCCAAAGACCAAGTGGAGCAAAAGATAGCTAGTTACGGTTTTGATTCCGAGATAAATTATGGATTACAAAATATTTCGGATATACACTTGAATCCCCATCTGAATCGGGATAATTCTGGTATCGAATCTGGAGCCGTCGTAAATACTAGCAACTCAATATATTCTATCGTTTTTATCGCCATAGCCTTACTTATTTTAATAATGGCAGCTATCAATTTTATTAATATTAGTATAGCTTCCGCCATAAAGAGAGCAAAAGAAATAGGGGTCAGAAAAATTGCCGGAGGTAACAAAACTCAAATTATTTTTCAGTTCCTTATCGAGTCGGGCTTGCTTTGTGGCATTTCATTTTTTCTTTCCCTTTTGTCAATAAAGTTATTAATTCCATTTTTTAATTCCCTTACGGGCAAACAATTTGCGTTTACAGAAATGCTGAATTTTCATTCAGGAGCATTTCTACTATTAATTTTTGGGTTAATTATTTTACTTACCGGGCTTTATCCAGCTTTTGTCCTTTCTAAGCTAAAACCAGCTGAAGTACTTTACAATAAAATGAAATGGAGTGGTAGAAATTTAGCGGGACGCGGGTTGGTCGTTTTTCAATTTTCCTTGGGAATATTTTTGCTCATCGCGACCATCATATTTTATTCGCAAATGGATTATATACGCACTAAAGATTTGGGTTATAATCCTAACCAAATCATAACCACGAGTATTTCAGGAAACCGAGATTTCGCTGCCATCGGTAAAGTATTGAAAGAAGAATTATCCAAAGAATCGGCAATAGCGTCCGTCTCTTATGCCCATAATTATTTTTCGGATGCGGTAATGGTAAATAATAAGCAAATAGAAACTTCACTAATTAGGGTTGATGAAAATTACCTGCCAGATGTTGAGATTCCTATACTCTTGGGGCGAAATTTTTCTACTGATTTTTCAACCGATCCCACAAATTCAGTTATTGTAAACGAAACTTTTGTAAAAAAGTTCAATTTATCTGATCCTGTGGGTGAATCCATAAAACTAATTGAATATGAAGTGGGCAATCAAAATCGAACAATAATCGGAGTAGTAAAAGACTTTCACTCGGGATCGCTTAGGGAGCCTATTAAACCAATGTATATGGCTATGCTTCAAGTTCCGAAAGGAAAAATTTTAGTCAAGTTTCAGAAGTCAAGACAACAAGAAGCCATCTTAGCTTTAGAAAAGGTTTACAAAACCATTATGCCTGATGCCGTGTTTTCTTACGATTTTTTGAATGAGTTGAATGCAAAACAATACAAACAAGAACAGCAATGGCAGAAATTGGTCAATATCGCTACTATACTTTCTTTGATTATCTGTTGCTTCGGATTGCTGAGTATGGCCCGTTTATCTATAAATCAGCGTATTAAAGAAATTGGAGTACGTAAGGTTTTAGGGGCAACTGTTACGCAAATAGTATCATTACACACCACGTATTTCCTTAAACTTGTCATTATGGCCTTTATTCTAGCTGCACCTATTGCCTGGTGGGCAGCCGAGTATTGGCTTCAAAATTTTGCGTACCGAATAGAACTGTCCTTTTGGTTATTAGCCTTTGCAGGAATAATTTCATTGCTTATTGGTACGCTTACCGTAAGTTTTCAAGCCATAAAATCGGCAAATGCAGACCCGGTCAAAAGTTTAAGAACAGAATAACTTTTTTTAGTCTTTTAATTTTCATTCGTTGGTTTTAGAGTATGATTAAACGGCCAATAGATGATGTGCTATTGAAAGTTTAGTAATGTCCTAAAAATGGTTGGTTTTACGGTGCTATTCGATAATCCCTCTCTATTGCAACCTGTTCTTCTCTTCTTCCGCACCACCTCTTTTGTCAGCTGATTTAAGTTTGATGTTTCCAAATTTATAAGAAACACTTAACCGAACAACACGACTATCGTAGTTGGTATTAATGTCATAGCTACTATTGGGCAGGGTGCTAAAAGTCGTTCTTTTGCCCCTAGTGTTAAAAATGTCGTTTACGGCCAACTTAACGTTCATCTTATCATCAAAAAACGTTCTGCTTACCCCCAAATCTATTCCGTAATATGATTTTAAGTTGAACACACCGTACACATTTGGCGATACATAATTGGCACTCAATTCGGCAGATGATCTATCGTCGATAGTGAAAGTATGGTTTGTACTTGCTTGCCAAGCAAGTTTTTCCAATTGGAGCGTTGCACCTTCTACATCATCCGATTTATATTGGTTATAGTACATCGACAAGTTATTATAGGTGTTCCACCAGTTGGTAACTTTGATAGGTGCATTAATATTCATACTGTAAGAACTGAAACCGTTAAGGTTTGCATCAGTTTGAGAAATCGATTGAGTTTCCTCATCGGTCAATAGTATAAAGGCGATTGCATCTTTCGTATTGCTGTAGCTCAAGTCGAATTTATATTTGTTCTTAAGCTGGTAGCCGAAATTATAGGTGTTCGTGTATTGAGGCTTTAAAAATGGGTTGCCGAAACGGAACGTATATTGATCTATAAAGTAGACGAACGGGTTTAAAGATGAATAGTTAGGACGGTCAATTCTTCTTCCATAACTGGCACTGATCGTATTTGAATCATTGATTTTTTTCTGAACAAAAAGTGTCGGGAACAAGTCCGTATAGGTTCTGTCAACAACATTTGCATCCGTTACGGAGTTTCCGGTAGATGCGGTTCTTTCCGCACGTAATCCAGCTTGAATGTTGTATGACCCCAATTGCGTGTTGTAATTCACGTATGCCGCACTAATTTTTTCGCTATAAATAAACTGGTTGCTTCGTCTCTCATCGTTTACATAGCTACCGTTATCTTGCAGTACGTCAAATTGAAGGATATTGTCCGTTTCAACTGAACTATATTTTAATCCGGCTTCAACTTTTGAAGTCTCGTTAAAGGGGTGCGTAAAATCAACTTTTCCGACATAAATATCCGCATCCTGAGGGGTAAGGTTTCTAAAATTATCGGCACGAAATTCGTTTCGGTTTTCATCCAAAAAACGATTGCTAAAATCAAAGCTTTCATTTCTTCTTGAATTGGAATAATCGTAGCTAAGAGCCAAATCAGTACCCACGGTGTCCAGCTTTACATTGTAGTTCAAGTTATAGGTTACATATTTGGTAGGAAACCTTCCGGTATTCAACCCGACAACCGTTGAATCGACAATCCCGCGTTGCGCACCTATCTCCGTAGTACCCATCAATTTTGAATCGCCATCCCGAAAATTACCGCTAATGATAAAACCTAGTGTACTTTTTGGAGATAGGTTTACGTCCGTTCCAACTTTGAAGTTATGGGTTTTGTATTGGTATTTATCGAAGGATGAAGAATTGAAAAAAGACGATTCCTCTGAGAATGATGCAGACCTATCGACATCGATTGTGCTAAAATCTTCATTATCCGAGTAGTCATAATTTGCGAAAATATTGAGTACATCATTTCTATGGTTCAAGGCCACTCCCCCATTGGTTTTTCTATATCTGCCTTGTCCATTGCTTAGATTTACGCTTACATTCGTTCCGGCATTCTGATTTTTTTTCATCTTGATGTTGATGATTCCCGCATTGCCAGCGGCATCGTATTTTGCAGATGGATTTGTCATGATTTCAATGGATTCGATTGCACTCGATTGCGTAGAACTCATCAGGTTTTTCAATTGGTCTTGAGATAAGTACGTTTGCTTTCCATTAATCAAAATCAGTACATTGCTTTTGCCTATCAGACTGAGTACACCGTTATCGACGGTTACACCCGGAGCTTTTTGCAGAATATCCATTGCGGTGTTGCCCGTGGCGAGTACACTATTTTCGATATTCAATACGACCCTATCCACTTTGTTCTGAATTAACGATTTTTTGCTTGTTACCGTTACCCCTTCGAGTTCAAAGCTTTCTTCTTCCAATAGTAGTGTGCCAAAATTCTTTTTCTCATTTGGAGCGATTTCGAATACTTCTGAATTATAGGTTTTAAAGCCCAATATACTTGCTGAAACATAATACTTTCCAGTAGGTACTTTTTCAACTAGAAATGACCCTAAGTCATCGGACATTGCCCCTTTTACCATTGATGAATCCGATGCTTTGAATACCACGAGATTGGCGTATGGCAAAGGTTCATTTGTAGCGGTCGTTATCTCCCCGTTTATTTCTGCGGTTGCTTCCGTTTGTGCATTGGCAGTCATGCAGAGCAAGGTTGCACAAAAGATTAATATTAGACTTGCGAAGTTATTTTTATATGATTTCATGGCTTAAATTTTGACATTAGTTTGCTACCCCAAGGATTTTTCTTAGGTCAACAATACATTAATAAATAGCTGGGTTACTCTAGTGTTCTTTCGAACCGTCGTCACGGTTCTTTAAGAAGTAAGTGATTAGAAGGTAATATATCAAAAGGCCAATGGACAGTAATATTATAACTACTCCATATGGAAGTATGGATTCATCCATTTTATAGGGCAAGAATTCTTGAATTATCAATCCAAGACCGCCAAAAATTCCTAGCAAAGTCCATTTAAGAACATTCTGCTCCCTTTCTTTTGGCCCTTTGGTTTCCAAAATTGCCTTAACAACATTTTCATCGTCCAAGTTGGTTTCTATCATTCTTTTTCTTGTCCGATATTTCATCAATTGGATTAAGATCATGGTAAACATCCAGGCAATTGCCGTAATCATTATGTAAGGTGCGATTCTGTATAACATATCATTGTGTTTTGCTAAGTAGACAACTGCTTTTCGGTTTAGGTTGCAGAAAAAATAAAAAAATTTATATTAATTTCTGATTGGCTTTAGTGCAACCCATCAAAGTTGGATAATTCTCGCTTATTTTGCAACCTTATTTAAATTTGTGTTGTCTACTTGATATGAGTATAACCGAGGAAAAGGAAATGATTGCCCGTATAATCAAAGGGGATACCAATGCATTTTCGGCACTTGTGGACAAATATCAAAACCTGATTTTTCATGTGGTCAAAAGGGTAGTTCCAGAACAGATGGATGCAGAAGATGTATCTCAGGAGGTATTTGTAAAGGTTTATAGAAGTATCGGCAGTTTTAAGCATCAGTCAAAATTATCCACTTGGATTGCAAAAATCGCCTACTTGACCGCACTAAATCACGTGAAAAAGTACAAAAGGAATTTGACCGAGGATTACCCCGAAGACGTTGTTAGCCTAAAGAGCGATCAAGATAATCCGGCAGAACAATTAACCAAAAAAAATACTTCGGAGTACCTTAATAAACTTATTGAACAACTGCCCGAGCAATATCGGATAGTTGTAACGTTGTTCCATTTGGAAGAATTTACAGTTGAGGAAATCAATGAAACTACAGGAATGCCCGAAGGCACGATTAAAAGCTATTTGTATAGGGCACGGAAGATGCTAAAGGAAAAAATTAAAGACCATTTAAAAGACGATTATGAAGAAAGATGAAGATTTTAGAATTCAGGAGCTTCTAGACCAAAAAATGAAGGGTATTGAGGATGAAACTCCGGAAACGATAGATGCAGAAGACTTAAAGGCCTACGAAGTACTTTACGGGCATTTAAAGGAAAAGCCCGGGCAGGGCCTTTCGCTTTCGTTTAAACCGAACGTGCTAAGACTAATCGAGACCGAGAAAAAACAGGCCAACGATACCAAATTCTATTGGCTTTTGGGTTTCGTTCTTCTTTTCGGTACGGTTGTAATCGCTTCAATGTTTCTCGTTTTTAAAGATGCCCTTGCTCCATCTTTAGGCGTTTTGGACAAGTACAAAGGGTTTGTTTTTATTGGAATTATTGCGGTAATACTATTCAATGTTGTTGAGAAAAGATTGACCAAAAATAAATTTGATTCAGTTCTATAAAACGGCCTTTTTATGGGTCAGTTTTGAGACTACTTATATTCTTTTATATAAGTGTCCCATTCTTGGTCCTTTTTAATAGTTTCGTTAATTAACCTTTTACGGAACTACATAAGTATATTTAAATGACCGTTTATTTGAACTTTGGGTTATGGTTTTTGGATATGCTAGGGTAAGTACTGCAGAACAGAATCTGGATCTGCAATTCGACGCCTTCTTAAAAGAAGGTATTGATAAAAAGAACATTTATACGGATAAGGTTTCCAGTTCTCAAGAAGAACGTAAAAGCTTAAGCAAACTTCTGGATTTTGCCCGTGAAGGGGACACTATTGTTGTTTGGAAATTGGACCGCCTGGCCAGAAGCTTGATTCATTTTACAAACTTCTTAAACCAACTCAATGAAAAAGGGGTCAAGTTCCGGAGCATTACCGAACCTTTTTTGGATACGACGGACAAGTCTTCGCATTCCCAATTCATTGTAAACATGTTCGCTGCCCTAGCACAGTTAGAACGGGATATTATCATTGAACGTACCAAGGCCGGTTTGGCCTCTGCGAGAGCAAGGGGGAAAATATTAGGTGCCCCCACGGGGATTAGCAAGAAAAATCAGCAAATAGCGGTACTTTGTGAGGAGTATTTTAATGAAGGAATAATGACGGTTAGTGAAATAAGTGATCGGCTTGAAATATCCAGGGCGACTTATTATAAATATCTACGGATAAGGGGGCTTGATGGAAAACTTAGGCCTTACGGAGGGAAAAAATGATTTCCGTACCGGTGTGGTGTTTCGGTTTTTTAGAAGGAGACCAAATAAAATGTCATAAAAATTACCTATTGAAGCTCTTGTATCACTTTGTTGTAGAAGTCTTCACCCAGTTTAGGACCACCTAGATGATCTACATAAATAGACTTATAACGAACAAAATTTTCTAATAAATTTTCTTTGAATTTTTGCTGTTTATAGTAAAGCACAAAGTCGATACAAAAATATCCAGAGGCAATATCGGTAGAGTCGTAAATAAAATCAAAGAGATTCTGATTTTCGATAATTGCTCTTCCTATCCAAATGAATTTGGGATAAGTTTTCATTACAACAGCCTTTTTTACAGAAGTATTATTTTCACTTTCTGAAATTGTCCTTTTGTAATCATTGCTTTCTATTAAGAAAACATCCCATTCGATTTCTAATTTGAATAGGTTAGATTTAAAAAAGATTTGATCAATAAGACTTACCTTATCAAAAACATCTTGGAACTTAATTCTAATCTTGGGATATACTGGAATGATTACCGCGTATATTTTAGCATTGATAGCATTACCATTTGAATCCGGCCATGGTGTTTGAATATCATCATTCCCAGTAAAGCTCATTTTCGCAAATGGGCCAACTTGGTCATCATGGGCGTAGAATTTTTCAATATTATCTGCCAGCAATGAAATTTCTTCCGATTTTTCATTTTCGACAGTGAAGTCTGAATACCCATTTATGGTTATTAGGTGGCCAAGTCCGTCTGCAAATTTTAGAAACAATAATGTTGGCAACCCAGCCCTATTATAGGCATAAATTAGTCTTTTGGCTGACTTAACATTGCTTTGGAAATAATCTGAGATAATATACTCAGAAACCAAACCTGTAGATTCTATGGCCTTACAAATTTGAGTAATATCAAGACCAGGGTTAGGAAACGTACGTCCGTAGTTCAAAAAAAGGTTACCTGCTCTTTTAGTGATTTCACTTGGTGAGGGAAGGTTGGTATCAAAAAGTTTGGAAGTCTTATGAAATGCACTCCAAATTGCAACTGAAGCACAAGCTGCCACAACAGTATCTTGTTCTTGATATACTAAAGATTTTAACTTCAACACTTTTCCAAAAAGGTTGACTTTGTATTCCCTGCAACTAGGATAAAACCTTTCCATACCATCATTCCTTACTTCATATGTTTTTAACAATGTAGGACCAATTATGCTATCCGGAAGCGGTTTAACTACAATATATCCAAGGTAGCAATCGTTCAGAAAATTTGACTTGGAATCATAAAGCTCTTTTTCGAATTTGATATCATCAAAACTTTTCCCAAAAAAATGGACTCTTTTACAATCTCTTTTGTAGTCCTGAAAACATATAGAATAATAGTTCGAATAATCTATTAGATAAGCTTTTGATATATAAGGTTCTTCCACCAATATTGTTTTGGCGACAATACCATCTGGGCCTAAATAATTTTGAAAGTATTTAAAATGCTTACGCTTTTCTAGTACGTTTAGAGGTATTCTTTGATTATCCAGAGCGATTTTTAAGTTGTCGTCGGTATACTCAAAGATTTCATAAGACATGTCCAAACTTATCTTCCAGCTTTAATAGACATAGCTTCATTATCAGATTTGAAACTTTTGCGAAAATTGTCGTTGTTGGTTTTGACTTCTTCCAATGCTTTCAATAAATCGGCTTCGCTAACTCTATTAATCTGATTTTTTGCAGTTAGAAAATTGGTTGAATGTATATTTGACATAAAAATAGGGATGGTAATGATGAATTGTATTAAATCATAACACTTAATTCTTGCTTTTAGTATACTAAAAGCCTCCTTGTTCCCAGCGAATATAACCATAAAGCAATATAAATACAAAATTTATTTCCGTTTATTCTTCATGTTCTTATGGTTACCTATCTCCTTATCTAAATCAAAATCCTGATTTTTCTTTTTGGCTGCCATAAGAAATCTAGTTGATTTTAACTGATTCTCTTCCAGTAGTTTTCCCTCTTTCTTCAACAACTTCTCAATGCGTTGTACACCTTCTTTAACAAGCAAATTAGAATTTACACCAAGTTGTTCCAACTTCTTGTCCAACTCTTCTGTTGAATGAGTACTTCTTTCAGATTCTTCGAAAATTCTGTTTAATATTTTACCAGTTGCTTTTTTTGTCATAATTATTGTTTCAGTGAACCAAAAATTTGGTTCGAATTCATCTTTTCTATACGTGATCTTAGTTTTCGTACTAAATTGTTGTATTCTCCATAGCTTAAGTCCAGTTCTTCGCAAATGTCCTTTCTTTTTGCACCATCATAGATCAAGAGAAACAATTTAAATAGGATGGACTCCTTGTCCAATTGAGCCTTAATAATGTCTAGGACTTGGGCAGCATTCATATTTTCTTCGGCTGAATATTTCTCCTGATGATTAAGTTCAAGGATGTCGTTGGCATCGCTCATCTTTACCTCTTTATTCCTTGCCAAGTTGGCAACCATGCCCTTTACAACATGGAATTTGAGATAACTTAATAAATCTGCCTTTTTTGGGTCCCAATTCCATGTTCCAGAAAGCACCGCTTCTATAGCCTCATATGCTATTTCTTCTGGAGAATATCCTTTAATTCCTTTTTCATACAGCAAATTCCAAAATCTAAATCTGGAATAAGCGTAGTAGGTTAGGTCCTTAATAATGTAATCCCAATTCTGTGTTTCAAACAATTTTATCTTCTCTGAATTCATATAACCTTGGCCTTTACGTACTAATGTTATAAAGTTCAATAAAATAACAAAAGGATAAAAAAAATTCAATTGAAAATATCTGATACTTCTTAACATTAATAAGTATAGGCACAATTAATAAAAATAAAATATTAGATGCTATGACAGACAAAATAGAAATTATCGATTTAGAAGAGTTTTCAAAAGACAACAAGAAGCCCCCAAGGCGCAAGCGGTACAGAATAAAGGTAGACCGAGATAAATTTGTTGTCGAAGAGGAATCTAAGATTGGGCGTGAGATTTTGGAATTGGCAGGAAAAATGCCGGCCTCTCAATATCAGTTGAGACAGAAATTTCGAGGAGGTACTGTGAAGAAAATTGGATTAGACGAAAGTGTTGATTTTACAGAGCCAGGTATTGAAAAATTCATAACAATACCCCTAGATCAAACCGAGGGCTAATGGAAACCAGACATGAATTTGATTTATCCGATGAGGACCAAGGATTTTTACAAACCCTTGGTTTTCCTTGGGAAACTGTAAAAGAAAAAGGTCAGCTCTGGGTTCTAATACACAATTTTGAACTTCCAAATGGTTATGTACAGAAACATGTAACTGCTGCTATTAACATTCCGTCCGCTTATCCAAGGGCCCAATTGGATATGGTATATTTTTCACCTGCAATATCCAGGAAAGACGGACATCGCATAGGTGCCTTGGCAACCTTGACCTTGGATAATAAAACCTGGCAAAGATGGTCCAGACATAGGACTTTGAAAAATCCATGGCGTGAAGGTGTTGACAATATTTCAACCCACTTCGCACTAATCGAAAATTGGCTACAAAGAGAATTTAATAAAATCCCATATGAAGTACCAGCTTAGAATTTCAGGTAAGCATGCCAAACAAATGAAAAAACATCTTTTCCCAAGTGATAATATGGAGGCAGTATCCATAGCTTTGTGCGGGCATCATAAAGGTGATGAATTAATTATCCTTTGTGTTCACGAAGTTTTCGACATCCCATATGACCAATGTAGACGCTCACCGGATTATGTGAACTGGAAAACAGAATCACTTATTCCATTAATTGAAAAAGCGGCCAAACTAAAGCTAAGTGTTGTGAAGTTCCATAGTCACCCTGGAGGCTTCAATCGTTTTTCCGAATTGGATGATACTTCCGACTGGAAGTTATTCCCTTCTATTTACGGATGGATTGATGGTGAACATCCTCATGGAAGCGTTGTTGCCTTGCCCAATGGAAAATTTTTCGGTAGGGTCATCGGTGAAGACAACAATTTTCAAGATTTCGAACGAATTATGGTAGCCGGAGATACTATTAACATATTTTGTCGAACCAAATCGGATGTGAATCCGGGCATGGCTATCAGAAATATTCAATCATTCGGCCTTGGCACAAGCGAATTGCTTAAAAATATGGTAGTTGGCGTGGTAGGTGCTTCCGGTACTGGATCTCCTTTAATAGAGCAATTGGTACGTCTTGGTATGGGCAAGATTATAATGATAGACCCGGACATCGTAGAACTTAAAAATTTAAACAGAATATTAAATACATACAAGTGTCATGCAGAAACAGAATCCTTTAAGGTCGATGTAATAAAGGAAGCCATCAAAAAAATTGGATTTGAGACAGAAGTAGTATCCTATACAGATAATTTATATGATTCGAGGGACTCAATCATAGCGCTTATAAGTTGTGATGTCATTTTTGGATGTGTTGACAGCATTGATGGAAGACATTTGTTAAATCAGATTTCCACATTTTACTGTATCCCATATTTTGATATAGGAATAAAGCTGGAGGCTGATGGCCTTGGTGGTATTAATCAAATTAATGGCGCTGTCCATTTTATCCAGCCCGGAGGATCATCCCTTCTTTCCAGAGGTGTTTATAGCATAAAGGGTCTAGAGGCAGCAACATTGAAGCGTGAAAATAATGATGAATATGAAATGAGACTTAAGGAAAAGTACATTGTCAATGTCAATGTTGAAAGCCCTGCTGTTATCAGTGTAAACATGTTCGTATCCAGTTTCTGCGTTAACGACTTTTTGAATAGGATACACCAATATAAGGGGTATGCACCGAGTGAAAGAGCGGTAACCTGGTTGTCTCTATCTGAAGATATGATTTTCCACGATTGTGATGGAGTTCCTGACGATTATCTAGCCAAAAAGGTTGGCCTTGGTGATCAGAAGCCTTTTTTAGACGTACCAGGGTTATGAGAGCACTGAGGAATATAATCCAGAATATTTCAACCCATTTTCCATGGAATAGGTATACTTTTAGATATGTCGAAGACATTCCTGAATATCCCGCTCGCAGAATACTTTATATTGTTGGGAGTATTAAGAGTTCATGGTTGCTGTTCTTTAAATGCCCTTGTGGGTGCGACAAAGTAATACATTTAAACTTAATGGAGGACGAGTCTCCGAGATGGAGTTATACTATGATTAGGAATAGAGTTAATATAGCGCCATCGATACATAGGCTGAAGGGTTGTAAAAGTCATTTTTGGATAAAAAAAGGTAGAATAATTTGGTGTTTTCACTGACTTGTTTCTTACTCATAGGGCTTTGAGGGGTAGGTAAATTTGGGTTTTAAAACTTAGCCTCTTTACGGAATGCACTTTTTGTAAGGAGTTTATTATGCTCTGCGATTTTTAGTTTCTTTAAAAGTTGAAACAAACGACAATTTCACGTCTTCATTAAAATAATGGTTAATCACCTTTCTTATGCTTGTGAGGTTTTAGTGATGGCGTATTTTTAGGAGTCTCCTTATTATCTCGTTGACGCCTATCTGGTTTTCCTGTTGAATCCGCAATCCTTTTTGGTCCTGGTTTAATTCCCATAATCTTCTATTTTATTAAATATATATACTGTAAGTTTACTAATTATTACCAAATATCACGCTAAAATGTCGCAAAATTTATTAACATTTGAGGGGTTTACGAAATAACTCCAGACCCACACTTATTTGTTTTATTTTAGAATGAATATTGAGGAATAGATAAAGTTCAAATAAAGGATCAATGAAAAACACCTTTCTCATACTATTTCTTTTGTATTTCTTAACGGGATGTAACGAACAGAAATTAAGTCATAAAGAAACTGTAAGTAGATATTACAATGCTTTTGATTCAGGCAAATACAATGAAATAAAAGCTATAATAAATGATAGTGTCACAATAATTTCCGGAGATTACGAAACACCTTATAACCATGACAGTTTTTATGATTTTTTTAAATGGGATTCCATATTTAAACCATCCTATAAAATCGTTGAATTAGACGAAAAGAACAATGATATTATCGTGACAGTTGCCCAAGATAATGTTCGCAATGAGTTTTTAAAGAACAATCCTTTGGTTTTTAAGGTCAAAGTATCTTTTACTTCAGGGAAAATTTCAAAGCTTGAGGAATTAGAATACATTGATGTAAATTGGGAAGTTTGGAACCAAGAGAAAGACTCGCTAGTTAGTTGGATAAAGAATAATCATCATGATTTAGATGGCTTCGTAGAAGATATGACAATGAACGGTTCTAAAGATTATTTGAAGGCTATTGAACTATACGCTTCAAATAGATATAATTTACAATAAAGTTCAAATAAAGGATTAAAATGACACTACAAGAAATTGAACATGAATTTAATAATGAATTCGGCTCTATATCAGATAGGTTCATCATTATCACAGAAAATCTATTGAATTTAGCTAGTTCTGATAAAAAGTATATTTATCACCCAGGTGTCTATGTTTTCTATTTTGAAGATAAGGTGATTAAGGTTGGAAGACATTTGACAAATAGCCGAAAAAGAGCACTAGAACATATTAGGGATAACACTAGAAATGAATATTTAGAAATGAAGTCCTTAAAAGAAAATAAAAAGGCCAAAGTCTTACTTTTTAATTTGATAGACCCAAACAACTACCATTGGTTAGCTTCGGTTGAAATGTATCTAGAGAAAAAGTTGGAACCGGTCATTAAATCAAAACGCCAAGGTTAACCAAAGTTCAAATAAAGGATAGAAAATATGTCCGAGTTAGAATTAAAAAACGGCAAAACCTTTGTCTTCACTGATCAATACGAAACGGTTGAAGCTAAGATATCCTATGGCAAAACACTTGAAGGATATAATGCATTCAAAATTTGGTTTAATGGTAAGTTTGTAATAATATCTAAAACATTTATTCCAATAGTTCACAAATTGAATGAATTGTCAGATAGATACCAGTTAGAAGAATCTAAGTTTAAATAAACGATTAACCAAATTGTAAATTAATCTGAAAAGTGTCTTATATATCCAAAGTAAGTATTGATTGTCCCCGGGAACAACCGTTTCCTTTTGACATATCTGCGGTTAAATATGCCAAGGAATTGGATTTTTCGAATCCGATCACTTTTATTATAGGAGATAATGGAACAGGTAAATCGACTCTATTGGAGACAATTGCATTTAGACTTCAACTACCGAACATGGACGGTTCTTCTTATAGTAAGAGGGGCTTCGAAGCCGCTAGAATATTAATGGATTACTTATCTATTGAGTGGGCGATAGATAGACCGCGCGGATTCTTTTTGAGGGCGGAGGATTTTGGAAATTTGTTGAACGGCATACAAAATGAAGATAACAGACTTTCTACCTTTTTCGAAGATATTAAAGGAGATGTCCCAGACCATGTTCTTAGATCAATTCGCGATAATTCGAACTATCAGATACACAATATGTACAAGAACTATGGTCAAGACCTGCAAGGTTTCTCTCATGGCGAGGCCTACTTTAAAATAATGAACGATAAAATCAATCAACGTGGAATATATTTATTGGACGAACCTGAAGCTGCACTGTCCCCGTCCAAGCAGCTTTCGTTGCTATACTTCATCAAGGAACATCTTAGGCACAACATATCACAGTTCATTGTAGCCACTCATTCCCCTATGCTAATGGCCTATCCAGGGGCGACAATTTACCAAATTTCTGATGATGGTATGAAAAAAGTTGATTTTGAGGATACTGATCATTATTCAATAACAAGGTCATTTTTAAATAATCCCGATGCCTATCTTAGACATCTAGAATGATTTACCAAAGTTCACTTGAAGGATACATTTGCTAATCATTTAAGAAGTGTCAAAATTACGGACTATTTCAAAGTAAGTAATGTGTATATTATATACATGGTATATTTATTGTATATTTGTTTTATAAAATGTTGATCATGAAAAAAAACATAGACATTGACGAAACAATTTTAACTAAACTTAAAATCTTATCGGCATTTGAGAATATGAGCGTAAAGGCTCTAATGGAAAAAGCAATATCATTTTTTGTGGAACAAAAAGAGAAAGAACGCTTGAATGCTCTTTCGGATGAAGAAAAAGAAGATTTAGGACTTCTCCTACTAATGCAACAAGTAGACAGGACTGAAACAGTAAGTAGAGAAGATGTAATGAATGCCTTAGACGAATGAAAGTTATCTTCCTAAAGAGTTTTCTTAGTGACATTAAGAAAGTCAAGGACAAGGGGTTAAAATCAAGAATAAAGAAATTGATTCTTGAAATTGAAGCTGCCAAAAGTTTAGAAGAAATAACTGGCGTAAAAAAAATGAGGGGCTACTCCATTGCTTACCGAATAAGAATGGGCGATTATAGATTAGGACTCTATAAAGAAACTGATTGTGTCGAATTAGCAAGGTTTCTGAAACGCAATGATATTTACAAAGTTTTTCCTAAGTAATATTCTATTTGAAGTTTAAATATAGGACATGTTAGAAGATGGTTTTAGGTCGCATAGATATAGTGATATAGTGGGCAACCTAAGGGATAATGGTTTTCTGACCGCTGAGGATGTCAGAAAGCTGCTAAAAGAATATACAACCACCCAAAAAATTACTTTTGATTGTATAGACGATGAAAAGGCCAAAATCGTATCTGAAGCGTTAATTGATAATTATAATCGGTCAAGGTCTTAATAAACGATGAATTGGATTCTGTGAGGAATCTACCTTGTCTTGCTTTCAAATTAAAGAAAAGAATACCGCACACACTTTCCCTTTTTTTAGTAAATACCTACAGAATTGAAAAAATCCGTTTCAAAAAAAGGGATCAAGAACAAAACTTGGGTCTGAAGTGAATAATTTATTTCTTTGCACTTTAAATTTAAGGGATGGACAAAGGAACCGATTTATCGTTATTGAGCTTATTTTTACCAGAGGGATTACTC
>NZ_JASWIM010000055.1:0-21409 GCF_030291335.1 Arenibacter flavimaris | reverse complement strand
CAAGAGCATACCTCCTGTCCAAAAATCATGATCGGGCATAAAAAAATGCCCCTAAATAAAATCTAAGGGCAGTTAATATTCTATGTGTTCTACAAAATTAAGCTAACTCCTGAAAGTGCCTACCGCTAATTTATAATTAGTGGCTGTAAGAGTAAGAAAAAAAAGTAAAGAGCCACAATGTAAAAATTGTGGTTTTATTATGTTTCAGCTTTTTTTTTCTTAATATCCCGCTCTGCGAAGTTTGTGACTTCGTAGGGTTTAGAGTACGGAATAAAGATTTGAAAAGTATTCTTGCTCACATCTGTTTTAATGTTGAACTCAGCCGTAACTGTAAATATTTGGGCTTTATCAATTAATTAGTTTACCAATAGTTGGGCCATTCTTCCCAACTTAAACATTTGGTCGAAAATAATGGTTTTTTGTAGTGTGTTACTTACATAATCATTATTTTCCATTAAATTTAGCCCTTTATAACTTAACCTAGTAAACCATTTTGAAGAAAGTTGTTTTCCTATTACTGGCATTCAGTAGTATCATCGTGCATGCCCAAAAGGAAGCGTCTATTTGGTACTTTGGCTTTAACGCCGGTTTGGATTTTAACAGTGGAACGCCTGTAGCTTTAACAAACGGGGAGTTATCTACTAGGGAAGGAGGCGCTACCATGTCCGACAGCAATGGTAATCTTTTATTATATTCTGACGGTATGACGGTTTGGAACAAAAACCATCAGCCTATGCCGAATGGGACTGGACTCTTGGGGGACACTTCCACGGCCCAATCCGGCATCATTATTCCTAAACCTGGCGAACCCAATATCTATTACGTTTTTTCCTTGGACAATGAAGTCGGCCCAAATGGTTTAAGGTACAGTGTGGTAGATATGAATTTGGACAATGGTTTAGGGGCACTCACTAATGAAAAAAATGTACTTCTTTATTCTTCCATAAGTGAAAGGATTACAGCCGTAATGCATTCCAACGGCAACGCGATTTGGGTAATTACCAAGGCCTATGACCAAAATGATTTCTTAAGTTACCTAATAGATATTAATGGTATCAACACGACCCCGGTTGTTTCCAGTTTCCCTATTAACGGTTTTTATGCCTCTATTGGGACCATGAAAGTATCGCCTGATGGAAAGACTCTTGCTGCCACATATACGAATGATGGCAAGGTTGAGTTGCATCATTTTGATGCCGGTACCGGTAAAGTATATGATATGGTGAGCCTTATGGGTTATTTTGATACGACCTATGATACACAGCAATCTTACGGATGTGAATTTTCCAGTAACGGGAAGGTGTTGTACCTAACTACCCGTAATGGGGTATATCAATTTGATATTAGCAACTTCGAAAGGAATGCTATCATGTCCTCAGGCCTTTTGTTGTCCCAAGAATTTCGGGCACCAACCTTTCCATTTACGACTTTTCCCGGGGCATTGCAAATGGCAATAGATGGTAAGATTTACTGCCCTTTATCCGGAAGGAAATTTTTAATGATCATCAATAATCCCAATGTTCTGGGACCTGGTTGCAATTTTGTAGAAAACGGAGTGGATTTGGCGGGTAGACAATGTTTTTTGGGGCTACCTCCCTTTATTACGTCTATATTTTATGTCGGGATTCGGGCAACCAATTTCTGTTTGGGAACAGCCACTCAATTTAATTTGGATACCGGGGAACCCATAACTGCTATAAACTGGGATTTTGGTGATGGAAATTTATCCAATTTGGAAGAACCCAGCCATATATACGCTACGCCAGGAACTTATACGGTAAGTGTTACCGTAAGTACTCCAACGGAAACAAAAACAGAAACAAAGGAAATTACCATCTATGATGTGCCAGTTGCCAATGCTCTTGTAGATTATGAGGTTTGCTCCACTAATGACAACTATGAATTTGACCTAACTTCAAAAGACAGTGAAGTATTGGGAACCCAATTACCAAACTCCTTTGGTATTACGTATCACGCTACAATGGATGATGCTCAAAATGGGATCAATGCCTTACCTGTTTTATACACCAATTCGGATCCCGTAGAGAGCATCTACGCCAGGATATATAATACAAACCATCCTAGTTGTTATGACATTACCGATTTTGAGCTGGTTGTAAAGGATTCTCCAGTGCTGAACCATGTAGCTGATTGGACAGTTTGCGATACGGACAGTGATGGAACTTATAATTTTGACCTGGACTTAAGGGATTCGGAAATTTTGGGAGGTCAAGATGCTGGAAAATTTACGGTTAGTTATTACCTAATGCAATCAGATGCCGAGAACAATACTAATACTATTGGGTCCAATTATACCAATTCCGCCTCCACTGAAGAAATATTTTTTAGGGTCGAGAACCGTGTTCATCCCGAATGTTATGTAACCGGAAGTTTTGGTTTGGAAGTGTTGGATTGGGTAATGGCTAATTTAGTTACGGCTTATGAAATCTGTGATGACGATAATGATGGTGTTTCCCAATTTGACCTATCCCTAAAGGATCTCGAAATTCTTGGTAGTCAAAATCCAACAGCAATCAGTGTAACCTATTATGTCAATCACGCAGATGCCGAGAACGGGATAAATGCGCTTAACAAAAATAGTTATACCAACACTATTGGTTATCAGGAGACCATTTTTGTAAGAGTGGAAAACAGTTCCAATCCGGATTGTTATGATGTTTCAACTTTAGAACTGATTATACATGATTCACCTTTACCACAAGTGGTATCGGATTGGGTGGTATGCGATATGGATAATGATGACCGTTATATCTTTGATTTATCGGAAAAGGATAATGAGATATTGGGAAATCAAAATGCCACCGATTTTACTGTTTCCTATTATGAGAGTGAGACAGATGCATTAGGAAGGCTGAATGAAATCGTTGGGCCTTATGAGAATATTTTTAAGCCACAAACTATCTATTACAGACTTGAAAACAATGGTTATAAGGAATGTTCTATTACGGGCAGCTTTTCAATCCATGTTTTGGATACTCCCACGGCCCATCCGTCAACGGATATAGTAGTCTGCGATGTTAATGGTACTAGCTCCTTTTCCTTTGACCTATATGTCCAAGATCCAGTAGTTTTGAACGGTCAAGACCCGAATCTTTATGAGATTGCCTATTTCAACAATATGGCGGATGCCAATACCAATTTAAATAAGTTACCCAAAACGTCCTATATCAATACTGCACCGCAAGAAACCCTATTTGCCCGCATTCAAACCAAATCTTTGGAACAATGTTTTGATGTAGTCAGTTTTACACTGACCCTAAATCCATTGCCACAACCCAATCTTGAAGAAATATGTGTAATTTGTCCGGATAGCCCCGATCTGATTTTGGATGGGGGCGATTTTGAAACATGGGAATGGTTGGACGACCAGGGCACGATCTTGAGTACGGACAGGATATTTGAAATATTGGATTTGGGGGATTATCAATTGAAAGTATCCGCTTCTACCAATGGGGTAAGTTGCGAAAACATTATGTATTTTGAGGTAGTTTCCTCGGGAGCTCCAAATGATTTTACATCTGTGCTAAACGGGTTTTCGGACAGGGTTTCCCTAACCATCGAAGCTACAGGCATTGGAGAATTTGAATATTCTATGGATGGGGAGAATTTTCAAAAGGACAATACTTTTGAGGTTTATCCGGGGGAATATTTGGTTCATGTTCGGGACATGTTTCTATGCCGTACCATTAGCAAGACGATCATGGTGTTGGGATATCAAAAATTCTTTATGCCCAACGGGGATGGAACCAACGAGTATTGGAATGTTATCGGTGCAGAGGCCTATCCAAATGCTGTTGTACATATTTATGACCGGTACGGAAAATTGATAAAGCAATTATCACCTAAAGGCAGTGGATGGGATGGTGTTTTCCAGGGCAAGGCCATGCCTTCTGCCGACTATTGGTTTAGCTATGAATATGACAATGGAAAAACCTATAGGGGACATTTTTCGTTGAAACGCTAGAAAACCTGTATTTTATTTCGTTTTCGATACAACACTGCAAAATAAAATGCGTTATACTTTGTAAGAATTTTACCTATGAAACCTACTTTCTTAGTTGTGATATTGGCAATGCTCTGTATTAGTTGTGCTCCCTTGGCCAATTTGAAACCTGATACAAATCCTCCATTAACCTTAGGCGAAATTGGAAAGTCCTCCAGTTCAATAATACATAATGATATTCACCAGGTGGGGAAACCCTCCTTATCCCAACCAATTGTAGTAACCGCAAGAGAAGTACAATTCACTAAAACAGCTTACAGAAAATATTCTGAATTGAATAAAAGGAAGGGCCAGGAATCGAAGATTGAATATATTGACTCCCTCCCCATTAAGCCAAAACATATTTCATTGGAAATATCGGGTGTGGTAGCCTTGACCTCGCAATTGAATGATGGACGTAATGATGCTATAAGGTCCTATTTGGCTAAAGATGAAGATTATAATATCGTAATCCAAGTGTCTGCAATGACCAGCACTGCCATAATGAATAAAATATTTTTAGCGGATGGAATCTTCCTGACACAGGATAGAAATAACATAATGGGCATAGAGTTGGTAAAGGACAATTCAAGGGAATCTATTGCGCTTTCCCAGTTTGAGGTGTTTGATTATCGATTGGCAGGTTTTTGTTGGGGACTAGATCGTTATGGTAATGAGAAGATCGAAGTTATTGTCCTGGATGGGGAATCTTGTCCCAAGGGCACAGAAGGCAAGGCTTATAAACTGGACAGAACAAAACCTTATTTGAAATTATAATGATTCATAATTTAAAAAATATTACAGCGACTCTTTTCACCATTTATATAATAATTGGCTGCGAGGATATTGTGGAAGTAACCGATATTTCAGATGTAAAAGTGGAATTGTTGGCCCCATTACAGAATAGTGTAGTTGGGGACAGCATCGTTAATTTTTCCTGGTATAAAATTACTGAGGCTGATAGTTACGTAGTTCAGGTGGCCACACCCAATTTTGAAAGTGCAGTACAGCTTGTAATGGACAGTATAATTGTGGTGGATAGCACCTTTATAGGGGCCAAGGCCACTAAAATTTTGATAGATAATAATTATGAATGGCGGGTAAAAGCCATGAACAGTGGTTACGAAACCCCGTTTTCTTCAAGCGCCTTTCGTGTAAATGCCACTGGCAATTAATTGACAAGCACCCATTGAAAAAGAATAAGAAGACATATTTGCTTTTAATTGTAGTCTTTGCGATTTGGGGAGTCCTCGGATTTAAGATTGTCAATACTATCAATCCTCCAAAGGATCAAAAAGCCTATAGTCCAAATAATGTAAAGTTCACCCCTCCTGCCAAATTAATTAGGGATACTTTTAGTATACTTGCCAATTACAGAGACCCATTTTTGGGATCCTTGCCAGTACCAAAGGTCCAAAAAACACATAAAATAAAGGAAATACCCAAAGAACGGGAGATTGAGATATTATATACCGGTTTTATTAAGGAAAGTAGCAGTGGAGCCAAGATTTTTTTTATAGATATTGACAGGGAACAGCATATGATGTCCATCAACGATACTTTTAAAGAGGTACGTTTATTGTCAGGGAATACTGAGAAGGTAAAAGTCAAGGTCCGAGGGAAGATTAAGAATATAACGCTTCAAAAATGAAAGGGCTTAAGCGGGTAAGGGCGGGTGCGCTTCAATTTGTCCTTTTTATAGGTACTGTCATAGCAATCCTAATGATGGTTTTTGTGTTAGTGTCCTATAGCCATAGTTATTTTCATAAGAAGACCGATTTAACCGTTCAACTGCTACAAGAGGCCCATTATGGACTAATGTCTTCTTTTAAGAAGTCCATTCCTTTAAACGATTCTGTGCGCACAATCTCCAAGAACAACCCAGAAATTGCTGTAACCGTAGATCGTGAATTTTGGGGGTTCTTTGAAAAGTTCCGAGCGAAGAGCGAGCACGCATCGATTCAGTTTCGTAAGATTGCTTTCATAGGAGCAACAAACAAGGCTGAACGTCCAGCCCTTTATTTAAAGGATAGACAACGTCCTTTGATTATTGTTGGAGGTGCTAAAATTACCGGTGAAGCTTTACTCCCTGAAAAAGGAGTAAGGCCAGGAAATATTTCTGGCCATGCCTATCGTAATGATCAGTTGATCTATGGCAAAGTCAATAATAGTGGGCCGGATCTGCCTGAGTTGGATAGGGAAAAACTAATCCATACTAAAAAATTGTTGCTTCAAGGGCCAATGGTATCTGAAGAACCATTGGTTTTAAAACCTAATATGGAATTTAAGAATTCTTTTGGTTCACCTACTCAGATTTTTAGGGATCATACCATATACTTGGATAAAGTGGCACTTATTGGAAATATAATAATTATGGCCACCGACAAAATAACGGTGGGTGCCATGGCAAACCTTAAGGACGTAGTACTATCGGCTCCAGAGATCATTATTGAAAACGGAGTTCAAGGTACCTTTCAAGCCATTGCCAATAGACGAATTCAGGTAGGCAACCTAGTCCAATTGGATTACCCCAGCGCTTTGATAGTTATGGAAGACACTAAGAATGTTGCCAATAGAAATGCCTACAATGATAATGGCATTATTATCGGCAAGGAGGCAGTCGTCAAGGGGATGTTATTATATATGAATGATTCCCAAGAGCCCAGATTTAAGCCGCAAATAAAGATATCATCTGGAAGCTTGATAAAGGGTGAGATATATTGCAAAGGTCGATTGGAATTAAAGGGTGAGGTATATGGAAGTGTTATTGCCGACTCTTTCATAGCGATGGAAAATGGTAGCATATATCAGAACCATTTGTATGATGGTGTTATCAATAGTAGTCTTTTGGAAACCGAATATGTCGGATTTACATTGGAAAATAAAGCACGAAAAGGAGTTATGAAATGGTTGTACTAAAGCGAATAAGAGCTTCGACTCTCATGGAAACCTTAGTGGCCACAGTGTTGATCATTATTATTTTTATGGTAGCGAGTATGCTATTGAACAACATGTTTGCCAATAGTATAAATGCACGGAACCAAGATGCTCTAGAGCATTTGAACCGGTTAAAATATAAATATGAAGGGCATTATTTGAAACTTCCCTATTATGGTGAACTGGGTGTTTGGGAGATAACCGTTACAAAAAGGGCAGTAGGGGGTATCAATACTGTTGAATTTAGGGCAGAAAATCAACAGACCCATAAGTTAATGGTACAAAATATTATTGATGAAAATTAAATTGAATAAATTAAAGGCATTTACGTTGAGTGAAATGATCGTTGTATTATTGATTACCACCATAGTGGTAGGAATGGCTTTTTCGGTATTGCAATTGGTACAAAGACAGATGAAGGGTATTCAAGGAAATTTCGAAAAAAGTACGGAGTTGAACCTTTTACGGCAGTCATTATGGATCGATTTTAATACCCATGATCAGGTATTTTATGACAGCATGCTCAAACAATTGATTTTTGTGAATGAAATGGAACGCTTACACTATGAAATTGGGGAAAGCGCTATTATAAAGGGGCGGGATACCTTTCAGGTAAAATGGCATAGACAGAAATTCTATTTTGAAAATAAAGAGAGATTGTTTGGGGAAATTGATGCCATTGATTTTGAATTGGACCAAGAATACGGACATCGAAAATTATTTGTTTACAAAAATAATGCTGCCACAACCTATTTGAATAACTAAGTACTATGGGTTTCAAACTAGATAATATTCATTCCTCAACGCAATTGGATACCAATGAAGATCGGATTTCCAAGATACTTCAAACGGAAATTATTTTATTTGGCAAGGTATTCAGCAACAAGAAGAAAGAAGACTTTTACGTAGAACTGTCAGTACTTCTAAAGGCGGGGATTAATCTAAAGGATAGTTTGTCCTTGTTGGCAGAAAACCAAAAAAATGGAAGGTTAAAGGATTATTACGACGAAATGGTCCACTCTCTGGTATCTGGAAAGAGTTTTTTTGAAATACTTCAGAGTAGAAAGGAATTTACCGAATACGAATTTTATTCAGTAAAGATAGGGGAGGAAACAGGGAATCTTTCCAAGATAATTGAGGAACTGGGCAAATTCTATGCTGGGAAGAACGAGCAACGAAGAAGTCTCATCAATGCCTTGACCTATCCCTTGATCATTTTAATTACCGCAGTACTTGTTGTAATCTTTATGCTAAGAATGGTTGTTCCTATGTTCGAGGATATTTTTAAGCAAAATAATGTAGACCTGCCCGCTATTACCAAAATGGTAGTGGCAGCTTCGAATTTCATAAAGGATTATGGTTGGTTGGTTCTTCTTCTAATTGCAATTTTGATGGTACTACGGAAATCGTTTTCCAAAAAGGTGTGGTACAAGAGGCCCATGGATTTTTTACTTCTCAAGCTACCGTATGTAGGCTCTTTTGTAAGTGCCGTATATCTCGCACAATTTACACAGGCAGTGGCCTTATTGACATCATCCAAGGTACCAATGTTGAACAGTATTCAATTGGTCAATAAGATGATCGATTTTCACCCCTTGAACGAAGCCCTTTCCAATATTGAAAAGGAAGTACTTTCCGGAAATAGCCTTCATGGCAGTATGGCGGGCAACAACATATTTGACAATAAAATGATTTCATTGGTAAGGGTGGCCGAAGAGACCAACCAGACAGAATATATCTTTGAACGATTGAACCAACAATACGCTACGGCCGTACGGCAAAAATCGAAAATGTTATCTACACTGATGGAACCATTGATTATTATAATAGTCGGGATATTTGTGGGCATTATACTAATATCCATGTACCTGCCCATGTTTAGGTTGAGTACGGTAATTGGGTAAGTCACGATTACATTAATTCGTAAAATTACGTTATGATGAATTGCGTAGCAATATTATTTGTACCTTTATAACACTAAAGAACAGCAAATAATATCTTTAGAGTTCTTAATTGGTTTTGAGTGTACAAATAGGTGTGCAAAAAGAAATAAAATTTTATAAATAACTGTAATACAGGGTTTTGGGTTCTGGTAGTTAGGCCTGCCACCCCGACCAAGAAAATCCGATCACTTTCGTGATCGGATTTTTTGTTTTCCAATGCGTAGCGCCGTCAGGTGCTAAAGCGTTGGAAAACAAAAAAAGACGCACAGGCACGAGCCTGTGCCGGATTGTCTTGAGCAACGATCCATAAGCAGGATCACCGAACGCAGTGAGGTAATCCTCAACGTACAACCAGAACCAATGCGTAGCGCCGTCAGGAGCTAAAGCGTTGGAAAACAAAAAAGACGCACAGGCGGGAGCCTGTGCCGGATTGTCTTGAGCAACGATTCATAAGCAGGATCAGCGAACGCAGTGAGGTAATCCTCTACATACAGTCAGGACCAATGCGTAGCGCCGCCAGGAGCTAAAGGGATCATGGATCGCTAAGGTTCAAGGAAAGGGATCTTCAAACTGTTTGGGTTATTTTTTATCAGATAAGGGCATAAAATATTCAATCGCAGAGATATTGTAACTCGACATAATAAAGCAAAGACTATTTACTTTGAGTTTTGCTTAAGAACAGTTGGGTTTTAAAGATATACAATCGTTTTTCATTCATTCTATTATTTTTATATCTACCGATGTTCTGCTTTGCCACCCTGTTTCATCGATTACCGAAAAGGAACAATGGTAATCCCCGGTATCAATATTGTGGGGTATCGTTAGGCTGATACCAATTTCATAGTTGGTCAACCCGCCTTCTATAGAATAATTTTCTATAAAAATCCATGGATTTTCGGGTGTTTTTTTAGGGTCCAGACTGCACTCTCCATCTTGATCATCATGGGTGTGATGGTCAAAATTGTGATGGATATCCAGACTATAAGAGGCCAATTCCGCATTATCAGAGACCATCGCCTTAAAGGAATAGGTCTCCCCTCTTACAAGTTGTGAACAGGCTTGGGGAAACCCTTCATCATAATTGATGTCGATGGTTGGTTTTTGTTCATCCTTATCTGCATTCTCATCGGTGGTACAGGAGCTGACTACTAGGATAAGTATCGCGATGTAAAAATATTTTGTTGAAAATCCCATAATGTAAATTTTAAACCGCATGACATCAATGTGTACATGTCATGCGGTATTGTTATAATATTATTATGCGGTAACGTCTATATGATCTTCGTACTCAAAGATATTCCCGTCTTCATCCTCAATGGTAAAAGTAACATGGTATTCGCCAGCTGGAGCTGTTGCGGGAACGTCGATATGTTTATGGAATTCCGCTTCGGTCTCTTCGTGGAAACCATCCTCAAAAACTTCTTCATAGTCCCACTCTACTTCCCCGTCACCTATTGCAAGTCCATGGGCATGGATATCTACGCTTATATTATGTATACCATTAACCGCAGCAATCATATATTCAACATGAAAATCACTTCCTCTTGCCACTGTTTCATCCATATCAAAATCACTAATAGCGATAGGATCCAAGATGTCCAGATGTCCCTCAACCTCTGTGCTATTTCCAAGTTCATCGGTTACCGTTAATAAAATATGGTATTCACCTGCCGGAATGTTGGATGGAATATCGATATGTTCATGAAAGGTTGGGTTGATGACAAGATAAGAGGCATCTGTCCAAGTCAGTTCATATTCCCATTCCACTTCACCTTCGCCGACCACAAGATCATGGGCATGTATGTCTATGGAAATACTACTAACGATTCCTTCTGCGTTTATTGCCGCTTCCAGATGAAGGTCGGACCCCTTGTAGGCAAATGGTTCTGTGGAATGATCGCTTCCTTCTCCAAATTCGAAATCGGTAATTACTGGGGCCGCTGCATTGGTAGCACCGTCGTCATCACTACTACAAGACTGTAAAAAGAGTCCTAAAAAGGTGACAATGGCCAAAAATTTAAAATTTGATTTCAATGTGTTTGTTTTCATGTGTTTGATTTTAATTGTTATTAATTTATTTATGTTTACTATTTATTAAAAAGGTATTGTTACTGAGATGGATAGGTTTCTGCCAGGTTCTGGGACATCTATCAACCGGTAAAAACTGGTATGGTCATAAAAGTGTGTGTTCAACACATTGTTTAGTTTTACCCGCACGTCAAAAGGCTTGGCGCTTTTAAAAAGGTTCATTTGAGCTGTAAAGGACATGTTGAGCACCTGATATCCCTCCGTTACTTCTTCGGGAGGTACTATTTCATTTTGTGCTGCCGTAATCCTATAGTCCGCTCTTACTTGAGGTTTTCCAAGAAAGAGAAAGTCCTTGAATTGATAACTGGCCGAGAACAGTCCAGCCAATGGGGGTGAAAACGGAAGTGTAAAGCCCTGCTTGGGTCCACTTGTTTGCCTGGAATAAACGTACTCTGCAGAAGCATCCAATTGTAGATTTTTTAATAAAGTGGTACTTGCCCTGATCTCTCCTCCGGCCCTAAACACCTTGCTCTGAGTGTACTCATAAATCTGTAGGGTTTCATAATAATTGGAAGTTGGATTTAGGTAGATGAAATTCTCAAAAAAATTTACAAAGGGACTGGCTCCAAAACTAAATGAAGTAGTGGTATGGTCTATATCAAGATCCAATTGATAAGAGGATTCAGGGTCAAGATCAAGATTTCCCCTTTCGTACCGATACATATGATAATTTATGCCGTCCGAGGCCAGTTCGTTGGCCAAAGGCATTCTAAAGCTTTTTCCTAAATTGACTTTATAGGTAGTATTTTTATGTATGTAACTTATCCCAAGGGAAGCACTGATATTGCCGAAATCCAAGGTTTTGTTTTTGGCCCTTTGAAGATAGATGTAGGATGTTGATCCATCACTGTTGTTCACTGTTGAGGAATACCAGTCATAATGGGATTTACTTTCCAGCGCCCCATAGTCATAACGCAAGCCTCCTAATAAATGGAGATCTTGATGAACCTCGAATTGGTCATAGGCAAAAGCTCCAATGGTAAAACGGTTATATGCGGGAATCAAAAAGCCCCATCCCCCTATGTTATTGTCTTGATATTCCAAATTTACACCTGCTGCAACATCATGTCTTTGATAGGGGCTAAAGGAATCCTTAATATTTAGGGTGTAGGTATTTTTATCAAATATCCGTTCCTTGCTATCTGGTGGCGTTGGCATATATCCGTGTGGAACAGGTTCTGATAGTTCCTCCCTGTGGTTGTTTTGATATCCCAGGTCCAGTTGAAGGGTATGGTTTCCAATACCTACGGTGGTATTGTTGGTAATTTTAAAATGGTTTACCTTATGATAAGGTAAATCGATATCCCTGTTGGAACTATCGTAATCAATGCTGGAACTTCTGACCTCCAAGCCATGGGCATTGGCAAAAAAACCATTTTTGGCATTTACATTGCTAAAATTGGTTTCAGACTTTATGTTGCCTGAAATAAAACCGATTCCCAAGCTGGCATCAGCTTCCTTCCCGGCTGTATTCCTCAAGTTATTGTCATGCAGTTCAAAAATGTAATTCTCATAATTGATTCTATCCGCTGGCACTTTGTAATCGCCATAATCCCTATACGTTAATCGCCCGCGATAAAACCACTTGTTTTTACGCCCTTGTATGCCTGTTGAAACCCCCAAAAGATCATTATTGGTTTCTCCTAAGATGTTTACCTCTCCCTTAAACGAATTTTTACCTGGCAATTTCGAAGCCTGAATATCTACCACCCCCGAAATGGCATCGGAACCATATTGCAATGAGGCGGGACCCTTTATAATCTTTACCGATTCGATCCCGTATTGGTCAATTTCCAAGCCGTGGTCATTGCCCCACTGTTGGGCCTCGTGTTTTATACTGTTCTGGACTATGACTACCCTATTGAACCCCAAGCCCCTGATTACCGGTTTAGATTGCCCAGAACCAATATTGATGGTGCTTACGCCGGGTATATTTTTCAAAGTCTGCATCAAACTGTTTTCCCTGTTGTTATCCAGGAAATCTTTAGAGACGGTGTGCGATACAGTAGCCAGTTCTTGGGCCTCCCTTTTATGGGTTTTACCATTGACTTCCACATCTTGAAGCTCGGTGACAGACTCCCTTAAGTAGACCTTTAAGGTATCCATTTTTGGTCCTACCCTAATAGATACTGTTTTGGACGAGTAACCAATATGGGATATAGTTATGGAGTAGGTACCCTCAACTACATTTTTTATGGTAAATGTCCCGGTTGAAGAGGAAGTTGAAAAAAGGCCATTACCAAAAATATTGGCGCCTTCTATAGGCTGTAAAGTGTTGGCATTTACCACAGATCCTTTTATTTGGAAAGAATCCTGTGCAAACGTTATGGAGATTAGGCTAAAATATAGCCATACCCCCAGCATTTTATGGATCATGATTTAATTACTATAAGTTTGAACAATTGCCCCAGGGAGAGGGGCATTACAAAACCTATACCACTAATCCTATATGGAAATTGATAACTCTGTCTTGGTTTTTAGCCGCTAGCCAAAAGACCTTGAAGCCTACGATTGCTAATTGCAAAAAACGATTATGTGCAATAACCTATATACTATTCTCCGTCACGAAAAAGGTATAGCAATAATGCATTGGAATTATCCAGGATATCCAGAAAGAAATAAGTGCAAGGGAAACTTAAAGTAAAGAGGGGGGAGGTCGTGAAAAGAGCTGGTCGGTAGCAATAGTACTTGAAACAACAAAATCGTAATGTTCAGAATTCTCTAATTGAGGAATGGATTCTGTGTTTTTAATCCCATATTCCGGTATATCCGCTGAAATTGCCGGAGTTAAATTATTAGAAACGGAATGGTCACAAATGTAACAATGCAATGCATGCTCCTTATCGTCCGTATGGGAAAGCACATGCAGCCCGGCCATTTTCATCGAAAGGAAAAGAGCAAGGAACAGAATGCTGATACTATTTTTTAGACGACTATTTTTCATCAATAGCAAACATAGTAAATTAAAAAAATTACGGTGTTAAAATAATCTTAACAAAATTTAATGTTTATGATCTACCCTGTATCTGAGTATTTTCCAGTTATGATAGTGGGCCAGGGAGACTAACAAGGTACCTATTATTGTATTAGCTATTTCCCATGTTTCTGTAAGTTGGAGCCTTCCCAAACCAATAAATAGAAACCCCAGAATAGCAAACCGCAAGGGTCTCCGTATACCGTGAACTTTGTAATAACTGGGCCATAAAGAAGCTAGGACCAAGACAAAGCCTAGGCCAATAAATGCCTTTTCTATAATTGGGTTGGCCAAAAAATGGATACTTCCAAAAGTGGTAGATGAAAGTATTATAGGGATAGTGGCGCAATGTATTCCACAAATAAGGGAGCTTGTAAGGGCTATAAGGTCTAATGTACTGTTCCTAATTTTCATTATTTAAGTTGTGGGTTTAGACTTTTTGTTTTCTGGCAGACGATGAAGAAGAATGGTTGGTTTTCATTGATCTCTATTATTTCACAAAGACCTACCACACCAAATTCGTCCTCTACAGATTTCTCGTCGTAATAAAATACTTGGGCGCCTTCGTGAAACTCATAGCGATCTGTGCCAATATGTTTTCCCTTTCCAAAATTTGGGGCTTTTTTTGTTATGGCCGTAAAAATCATATAACCATTTTCCGATAGTTGGTTATAGCAATCCAAGATTAGTTTCTCTCTCTCTTTTTTGGTAAATAAGTGAACCAGTGCATAACAAAAAATTCCTTCATAAATTTTGGAATCAAATGGCATATCGGTCACGGAACCGTGGTATATGGTCATATTGGTTCCATAATGCTTTCTAGCCAATTCTATAGCGGTTTTGGAAATCTCTATACCCGTCACCTCAAATCCATTGTCTTTGAATAGTCGTGCGTTCCGTCCATAGCCAATACCTGGAACAAGAATGTTATTTATACTTTTGTCAAGGAAAAACTCTTTTGCCAATAGGGCTGATTGGGCAGGTTTTAATCCCCACATTTCCTGTTTTTCCTTAAAGTTTGATTCCCAAAATTCTGTCATATCACTGTCTGTTTCCTGCATAGTCTATCTTCTAGAATTTCACATTCAAAGCCAAGGGTATTGACTTCTTTTGTAAAAGTTTCTGCCAAAACCGTATTGCCTTCAACCCTTAGTATGCTATGATCGCAAGGGTAATTGATGATTGTTCGTTCCATATCAAAACTAATTTTCAAGCCTAAGAATTTATTTTCAAGCACGCTTATAATTTCATCAGCTTGATGTTTGTTAGGGATATTTGTAGTGAAAACTTCAACCATAATTAAATTTGTTTAAAATTGTTCGTCCGATAATTCTTTATTGACCATGGCGCCCGCAATATTTCCTGTTGCTACAGCGAAGGCTACCGAACGCATGGGACTGGAATTATCTCCACAGGCAAAAACACCATCAGCAGTGGTTTGCTGAAGAAAATCTACTTTGATATGACCCTGTTCCGTTAATTTGCACCCTAGGTCAAAAGAGATGGAAGTATGCTGTTCAAATGGAATTGCTGCATAGGCTGCAAGGAAACTTTCTTTACTACCATCTTTGAAAACTATTTTTTGGATATGACCCTTTTCATGTTCTATTTCCATTATTTCCTTTTCTATTATTTTAATATTGTTCTCTTTGAGCTTTTTTAATTGCGATTCTTCAAAATCCATTTTACCATTGGTCAAGATGGTCAAATTATCGGTAAGGTTATAAATTAAAGGTGCCATATGAAAAGCTCTTTCACCATTGGTGATAAGGGCTGTTTTTACCGCTTTATGCTCATAACCGTGGCAATAGGGGCAGTGTATTACAGAAATTCCCCAGCATGCTGAGAATCCTTTGATGTTTGGCATTATGTCCTTAATTCCGGTGGCAAGAATTATTTTTTTTGCTGTAAATGCCTTGCCGGTTTCTGTTTTAATTTCAAAACCTACAGGTATCTTTCGTCCATGTACGGCCAGGTCATTTAAGAAAGAAACGGTGTTGTATTGTTCAACCTGGTGTTTGGCTATATTGGAAATTTCTTTTGGTGTCTTGTCATCTTGTGTTAAGAAATTATGGGAATGTGGTGTTTGGCTATTACAGGGTTTTCCACTATCGATTATTAGCACATTTCGTAAAGAGCGGCCTAATGCCATGGCTGCTGAAAGCCCTGCATAACTCCCGCCAATAATAATCACTTCAAAAGTTCTATTTTCTTTCATAACGTTAATGTTGGCTTTTGTAAAACTGGTAAATGAACTAAGTAAAGTAATGGACAGAGCGGCTAGACTTCCTTGCTTGATTACTTCTCTTCTAATCATCCAAATTGTTTTAAATGCGAATGTATCGCATTAAATTAATTGCAAATATATCTTTATTTCGTAATATTGCAATACTATCGCAATAAATAATTGCGAATTAATCGCATTAATTTGAAAAAAAGAAGGAACACACCCACTAAAGAAGCTGTTTTAGAGGTCTTGGCCACGACAGGGAGAGCAATGAGTCAAGATGCCATTGAGAAAAAGATAGACATTGATATTGACAGGGCTACCATCTATCGTGTTCTGAACCGCTTTTGTGAAGATGGGGTTTTACATAAGGTTGTTGCCGAAAATGGTAAACAGTATTTTGCCTTATGTATGAAATGTGATGAAAATAAAAGGCCAATGCATCATTTTCATTTTAGGTGTATAAAATGTGAAACGATAGAGTGCCTTCCAGTAGAAGTAAATTTTTCAATTCCAGATGATTACTTGGTTGAAAATGTAAATTGTGTTTTAACTGGAACCTGTAAGGAATGTTCATATAATTAGAAGCAATGCTGGTTGCATGCCCAAGTTTGTTTATCAAAAACTCAGGCTATGATTACAATATTTAACTTCGTCTTTTAGGCTTAATTTCAGTGTTGTGATCATTCAGGTAATTTTAAAGTTCTTGCCACGATGCTAATTGCGGCGGTTACTATTTGCTTTGTACAATTCATCACTTTTAAACCAGCCCTATTTTGATCCTAAAGAAACCTTATGGTTGAAATTGATATTTTTCATACTTTAGAATTATGAAAATGAGTGTTATTTTAGTTTTGTTCTACACATTTAGTGTTTGCGTTTATTCACAGGACAAAGAATTTAAAGGTTGGCTACCAGCAGAAATTAGTTACTATAATAACCTCAAAGGGTTGGCTGAATATGTAAATGGGAAGTCTGATGTTAATATTGACCAGGACTCCATTATTCACAAATTCCTAAAAATTGAGGAAGCATCTAGAGATTCAGTTAACAAGAATACGGTTTACAGTATTGAGTATAGGAATGGTGTTTTTACATCTTTTGTTAATAAAATCAATAGTCATGGGCTGGATAACCTGGATGCCAAGCCACTCCGATTCTATAAGGAAAACGATTCATTATACCGTCCATTTGTTTCGGCCTTAAAAGAAGTAGCTCCCAATGTAATGGTATACTATAGGAAGGAATGTCCCGAAAAACCTTTGGGAACACTATTGTTCGACAACGAAACCCATAAATTAATATCATGGGTTTTACTGCAAGGTGCTGGTGCATCGTATTTCTTTTGAGTTATTTGATGAAAAGTCATTAAGAAGTAAACTACCTCGGGGTAAGTCCGCGAGGCATTCGTAGGAAACGAACTTTAATTTTCGAGGCAAGCCTCGGGGTATTATAACCTTTGGCGGTGCCAATAAAGAACAAGCCACAAGGCTAGAGACTAATTTAGTGTAAAGTCCGATCTATAACTTGTGTAAGCTATGGTTATTAAAGAACATTCCGTTTATAAAGAAACATTATTGATTCTTTAAACTGACGAGTCAAATTTTATGAAGGAATATTATGCTGAATATAACCGATAGTCATAATAGAAACCCATGCGAAATCTCATTTTGTCAGCACTCTCAATTATCATTACAAGTTATGACTTACAAAACGGCCAACTACTGATGCATTCCCTGTTATAGTTTTTTTCTTGGGATAATTAGTGATGGTAATACTGCCATCAGTTAAATAACCTATAATCAAAATGGAAATTCATAAGATGGTGACCATTGAGCGCTTTCCGACTTAAATATACGCTCTCTAAATGGCGAAGGAATATAAAAGGGAACGGATGGTACCAATACATTTTCAATATAATCCTGATAGGAATTAAAGGTAGAATAATTTTCTGCGGCGCCTTGTTTTACTTCAAAAGCTTTACTTGCAAAAATTTTAGTAACCGCCTCAGGAAATAACCCTTCAGGTATTACAGGTATGGTCGGATTTGTATTTTGACCATCAAAAATGAATTCCAATTGAACCGAAGGATTTTCGGGAGTAATTAATCCAGCACCAGAACTTATTCCAACTAGACGAAGTCGACCAACTTCAAAATCAGGTAACCCAGAAAAGCTTAATTGTTGATTGTTGAAATTGTAATCAACAGTTGAATTGGGTACTGTAACCGTAGCTGGTATAGTGCCAGAACCTTCGAAAGTATAATTTAACAACTGACCCCAATAGGTGGTGTGTTCAAATATGTCAGGAAAAATGTATTGTTTGGTATACGAAGTACTTGACTGGATGTAATCAGCATAGAGTAAATGACCGCTTCTAGCACGATACATATCTTCATTCTCGTATCCTGTGATTTTCACTAACGGTCTTTGGAATCTTTTATTTAAATCAAAAGTTTTTGTAAGAACATTAGCATTAGAAAAATCTTCCTGTACTAACGAGGTACGATTTTGTATATCACTAATGAATGCCCATTGATAACTATTTTCAATATCCGAATTAAAATAGCTAATGAATGTCATATTTGTTGCTAAATCATTACTGAACGCTGTGGAGACATGACCTGAAAGTTCATCGTTGTAGTAAATCAATGAATTCCATGGACTTGAAGCCCTCATCTGGTAACCCGCCTCAAAAAAAGGTATTTTAATCTTTGGAAACGATGGGGATAAACCTCCTGATTGTTGATTTAAGGTTATTTCGTTCCCAAGCATATTCAATGTAAGGTTATTGTAAACATAGAAGTTAAATATTGAATTTTCAAAGTCATGAATGAAAGTTATTGTAAACTCAGTATTGTCGTATAATTCTTCTGTGGTGCAAAATGACAATGTTTCAATTTCACCGGACTCATGAGTCTTACTATCAATATAATTTCCATCTATATCAGATATCACTACATGCACTTTCTCAACATTCTTCCGCATAAAGTCATTAGGGAAGTTAATTCTAAAGAATTTGTTTGCAATCCCTATAGCCATAGAATCCTTTGAGACATTACCTAAAGCATCTTCCATTACAAATATTAGATTTCCAATACCCGTTGGTAATTCTTGTGGATTTAATGAGAAAGTATAATCAGTAGTATTTTCTTTTTCCAACAGTAATAAATCATCAAGATATACTTGCAATTGTTCAACACTTGAAACAAGGTCTGTAATGCTTGGAGATAACTGAATCTCATCACAGATAATTTCATTTTCAGAGATACTATCCAGTATAAGAATTGGGCCTTGATTATCAATTTTAATTTTAATTGTTTTAGTTCCAATTATTTTTCCATCGGCATAAGCATCCACTCGGAAGGTATGTTCACCGTCTTCGTATTGTTGAGTTTCCAGCGTTAACGTATAAGGCGGAGAGTTGAAATCATGAATAATACCATTATCCATAAGCACTTCTAATTTCGATATAAGCGCATCTCCAGTTAATGTTATGGTAATTTCCTCTGAAGTGCTAACAACGTCGTTTTCAATATTTAATTCGATCAGGATATTTTGAATTATTTCTTTCTCTTTTTCACTGGAAGAATCTTCTTCTGTACACGCAATTAATAGAAAAAGGATTGTGATAAATAGAATTTTTATTCTAAACATGTGTAGGAATTAGTATTTATGCCCAGCTATCAATGCATCCAAGCACTCACAATTTAAGTATAAAATAACGCTAAAGGCTACTATTTATTGCAACTTTATTTGCACATCAATAGCACCAATTGGAACATTCTGTATCATAATCCAAGGAACGTTAAGACCCTGTACTAACTGTTTGCTACACTACTTTTGTTGGCAAACCCTTTAAATAATGCAGAAATTGGCCTTTTCGCCCAGGGCAGGTCGGAAGATCTGGACCCAAAAACCTATTTGGCCATACCAAACTTCTACGGAGATATATCCCTATTGTCCATGAGGACCCATTATACGGGACTTTTCCATCTTGTTGTAAAGTATCACATGAAGGACAAGAAGATTGGAATCAAATCAATAGCAAACGGAATAATACGGACAAGCTGGTCAAAAGTGCCAACGCGGCCCTGCCACAGTAGGTTTCGAAGAACTATTGGGATTACTTTACCCAAATGGATTCCTCCCAATATGTTGATAATGTGATAGGTAATTGAATATCTAACCTTGGCATAAGTCTTCTGCCTAGCAATCTTGTCCTTTATTTTTTATGTATGGCAAAAAATACATAATTAGTGATGGGATGGAATTGGTTGTAGTTCCATTCGTCCCAAATCCCGCAACATTTTAAAGTGTTCGAAAATTGCCGAGGCAAAAGATCCGTTGGAGTGATACGGTAAACCAAACTCTTCCGCGGTACGTTGTACGATTGGTGCAATTTTACGATAATGTATGTGTGAAATGTTAGGAAAAAGATGGTGCTCTATCTGATTGGTTAGTCCACCGACCAACCACGATAATAGTGCACTGTTTGGCGCATAATTACAAGTGGTCTCCAATTGGTGGGCCAAACGCTCGGATTCCAAATTTCCATTGTTGTCTGGTAGAGGAAATGAAGCATTGGGCATAATGTGCGCCGTCTGAAAGACCAATGTGATGCATAGGCCAGTTACAAAGTGCATGGCCAAAAAGCCCAAAATTATTACCCAAGGAGAAATAGAGGTCAATAGTATAGGTAAAGCCAAAGCATATGAAAAATAAATTATTTTCCAAGCCATAATCTTAAGAATTCCTTCAATATAGGTCCTTCTGTTTTTAACCAGTCCCATTTTGTAATATCTGGTATATCGGACAAAATCTTTAGAGGTGACCCATGAAATTGTTGATAGACCATAAAAGAACCAAGCGTAATAATGTTGATACTTATGAAGTTTGTTCTTTTTGGCGTGAGGTGAAAACCTCAAGAAAAATGGGGCGTTTATATCATCGTCATGTTCCTCGATATTGGTATAACTATGGTGCAAAACATTATGTTGCAACCTCCAGACCTTGTCATTTGCACCAATAAGGTTGATGGTATAGCCCATAATTTTATTGACCATTTTATTCTTGGAAAAGGACCCGTGAATGGCATCATGCATTACTCCCATGGGATCAATCTCAAAAGTTGGGTCTAAAGAGAAAAATAATTTTCTTTGTGCTTTAAATTACATTGATGAATAAAGGCACTGAGTTATCCTTGTTAAGTTTAATATTACCAGAAGGAATATTAGA
>NZ_JASWIM010000054.1:0-24587 GCF_030291335.1 Arenibacter flavimaris | reverse complement strand
GGTAGAAATCATAAGCAGATAATTGGTTAAATATTTGAATGTCAATAACTTAAATATACCAATTTTCTGCTTTTCCTGCAATATAAAACACCCATTTCTTAAGTCGAACTCACGTTAATTTATATATCAAATTTAACTTGTCCTACAGTTTAGAAATTGGGCCCATTGAAATCCCATGTCTTAAATACACCTTGTACCGAGCGCAGTTTATCCATAGGGAAGACTAGGAGAATATTCTATCTACCGTATAATTTGTTTAAGGACAGGTTCCCAATTATTTAAGGTATTTTTCTACAAATCCTTCCTTAAAGGCACGACCGATAGGGACATGGATTTCTTTGTCGAAAAGAATGCGCTTGCCCGATACCTTCACAATTTGTAGGGTATTTACAATATAGGATTTGTGTACCTGTGCAAATTGGTCCAAGGGTAGGGTCTGCAACCAATACCTTAAGGAGTGTGAGGTGAGATGTTTTTTATCAGCCGTGTAAATTTCGGTATAGTCTGCCTCTGATTGGATATAAAAGATATCTGCAAGGGCAATTTTAAGATGTTCGTAGCCCGACTTTATAAAAATCACCTCTGGAACTGTCTTTCTTTCCAGCCCCTTTTCTATGGAAGGCCTTTGGAAGTTAGGAACCGGGATTTTGGAAACGGCCATTACAAATCTTTCAAATGAAAATGGCTTTAATAAATAATCCAGCACATGATATTCATAACTTTCCAATGCGTATTCTGAAAAGGCAGTTGTTAAAATAACATGGGGTTTCCTGTTCAGGGCCCTAAGAAAGTCCATCCCAGAAATCTTGGGTAAATGGATATCCAAAAATATAAGATCTACCTCTTCGGCCTTTAAGTAATCCATGGCTTTGAGGGCATCCGCAAAAGTAGCCATGAGCTCCAAACTCTTCATTTCACCTATGTACTTTTGAAGTACACGCTGTGCTGGCGGTTGGTCCTCTATAATGATACAACGAATCATGTGTTGTCCTTTTTAAGGTCAATGCCCAACTTAACCGAATAGGTGGTATCTGTTTCATCAATTGATAAACTATGGGCAGCGGGATAAATAAGCCGAAGGCGCTTTTTCACGTTTTGTAGACCAATACCATGGGAGAGGTCATCCGTATTGGTTTCGCGCCTAAAAGAATTGGTGCATTCAAAATGTAAAAGGCCATTTTCAGATACTTTGATATCCACACTAATAAAAATATCCTCAGATTGGCTAGCGGTACTATGCTTAAAGGCATTTTCCACGAATACGGTCAATATTAGTGGTGCAATATGGTATCCTGACCCTGTAATATCTGTATTAAAATCAACAACACCCCGATTTTCTATTTGCAGTTCACTTAATTGGGTATAGTTTCTCAAATGTTCTATTTCTTTGGATAGGAGTACATACCTTTCCTTGCAATCGTATAACATATAACGCAATACCGAGGATAGTTCCAAAATAATGGTAGGTGTCTTTGGGGAGTTGTCAATGGCATAAGAATAAAGATTGTTAAGGTTGTTAAACAAGAAATGGGGATTGATCTGCGATTTTAAAAATTGAAGTTCATTTTCCTGCGCTGACATTTTTAATTTTTCCACTTCACTTTGGGAACTTATCGCATCCCAAGCAAATTTAAACCCCGACAAAATTGCAATTACCGGCAACACATCAAAGATGGCATAATAAATCCCAGGTACAATTATGGCTTTTTTGGTTCCTGGATAAAAAACCAGTTCCAAAAGCTCCTCGGCCCAAATAAGTCCAAACAATACCAAAACCACCAATCCTAAAAACTGCCAATATTTTTTTCGGTATAAAAATCTAGGCATTAGAAAGTAGGTAATAAAAGCGGCAAAAATAGTATAGGCCAAAAAGAAAACCAGTTGGGCAAATGTAATCCCCGGATTGTTCTTGTCAAAGGAATAGAAAAGCAACACCAAGATATGGAGTACGACTTGAAAGAACAATTCCTTTCTGGATATCCTTGCTTTTTTCATACTTCAAATCTAAGCTATTGCCCCCGTTTCAAAAAATAGTGCTACGCCAACGGCAAAATTAAACCCCTAAACAGCGCATGCCCTTCATGAAAACTACTAACTGCTGTTTAATGGAATACTTTTGTCGTTCACAGAAAATACCCCACCCTTCTCAATAAAAAAATGAATCTTTGCAATTGTTACAATCTATTTTTAATCTATTAAAGCAAGTCATGAAAAAAATATTGGTGCAAATGTTAATTGCTGGTTCTTTAATGCTCTGTTGTCCTGTTGCCTTGGCGCAACAAGGCACGGTAACCATTAAGGGAACTGTAGTGGAGGAATCCAATGGACAGCCCATTGCCTATGCCACGGTTATGGTCGGCGATAACGAAACCAAAAAGCCCATAAATGGAACTACCACTAAGGATGATGGCAGTTTTAGCTTGGAAACAGATGCTTCCGAATACTATATAGAAGTAAGTTTTTTAGGATTCAGGACCAAAACATTTGGACCACCACCAACCCAGGGGAAAACGATAGATTTAGGGAATGTGGCCCTTTCGGAGGACGCAGAACAATTACAGGAAGTAGTGGTACAGGGCGAAGTTTCACGTACCGAATTTAAATTGGACAAACGTGTATTCAACGTCGGCAAAGATCTTAGTACTACCGGTGCAAGTGCCTTGGAAGTTTTAAACAATGTACCTTCCGTTAATGTCAACATAGAGGGCCGTATTAGTCTTAGAGGGAGTCAGGGAGTGCAGATTCTCATTAATGGCAAGCCGTCCATCATTGCAAGTGATGAAGGCAATGCCTTGGGAACCATTACGGCAGACATGATTGAGAAGGTGGAGGTAATGACCAATCCCTCCGCCAAATATGAGGCCGAAGGAACATCTGGAATTATCAATATTGTTCTAAAAAAGGAAGAACGAAAAGGCCTTAATGGTTCCATTTCAGTGAATACCGGAGCCCCGGATAGCCATAGTGTGGGCGTAAGCTTAAATAGGCGTACAGAGAATTTCAACCTGTTCACCCAACTAGGGGTAGGTCTTCGGGATATGCCCAACGACCTTGAAACCCGTAACGTAGATTTGGAAAACAACACCACTATTCTTAGTAATGGTACCGAATACCGCAATGAAACCTATTACAATTTTGTCCTGGGAACAGACTATCATATCAACGATAATAACGTATTGACTCTCTCAGGCAACTTTGCCATGGAAATAGAGGAACAACCCTCCAACACCAGTTTCGTAGCTCTGGACTCCAACAATGCCGTCAGCTCGGAATGGGAACGCACCGAAGTTACTGATGCAAAAAATCCCAAATTCCAGTACGAACTACAGTATAAAAAAGACTTTGAAAACCATGAGGACCATACCCTGCTCTTTAGTGGTTTGGGAAATTTCTTTAGGAAGGACCAATCCTCCGAATTCTTAAATACCACTATTACTGGGGATGACAATGATAGTAGACAACAGACTAGAACCGATTTTAAAGAAGCTATATTTACTTTTAAACTGGATTATACCAATCCCATTACAGAGGAATGGACTATAGAGACAGGGGCCCAATATGTCCTGAACGACGTTAGCAATGATTACGAGGTAAATAATTTCGCGGACGGCGCCTTTGTAAACGACCCTGGTTTGACCAATGTTTTTGAATTTGACCAAAAAGTTCTTGGCCTATACGGCACTGGATCCTACGAAGGAAAAAAATGGGGCATAAAAGGAGGCCTGCGCTTGGAACAGACCGATCAGAATACATTTCTTGTCACTACAAGCTCGGCCAACGGTCAAAATTATGGCAACTTTTTCCCCAGCCTTCATAGCTCCTATAAATTTAGCGACAAGATATCCCTCCAAGCAGGCTACTCCAAACGGATTTACAGGCCCAGAATGTGGGATTTGAATCCTTTTTTCAATATCAGAAACAATTATAGTGTACGCCAAGGTAACCCTGAATTACAGCCAGAATTTACCGATTCCTATGAGATTACCAGTATATATATTTTAGGCGTTGCCAGTATTAATTTTGGGGTTTATCATCGATATACCACAGACGTTATAGAACGTATTACTACCTTCGAAAACAATGTAAGCACCTATAGACCCGAAAATATTGGAGTAAACAAAGCCACCGGTATAGAGTTCAACGCCAAATACAGTCCGGCCAAATGGCTTACCTTGAACGGGGACTTTAATTACAATCAATTTAAAAGGAATGGCATCTTCGAGACCACTGTTTTCGATTTTAGCAATGATCAATGGACTTCCAAATTAATGACAAAGGTTAAACTTCCATCCGATTTCGATGTGGAAATGACCGGCAACTATCAGTCCAGTTACCAAACTGTACAAAGTGATGTTAGCGATAATCTCTATATGGATTTAGGGTTACGAAAAAACATTATGAAAGGCAAGGCCGTCCTCAATTTAAGCGTCAGGGACCTGTTTGCCTCCAGAGTGGACGAGAGCCAAATTGCCCAGGCCAATTACGAGGTTTACAATCGCCGTCAAAGAGGCACATTTGTAGCCCTAGGCTTTAGCTATGGCTTTGGAAAGGGAGAGGCCATGCAATATTCCGGGCAGCGTAGAAGGTAAACTAAGCCCTCTTACGGGCTAACAAAAAAATCCAACCTAGTTGAATAGGTTGGATTTTTTTGTTTTGATCGTCAGGAACTAATTTTGGCATAATGCCACAGTTGCCAATGAGCACTAACCAATTTTTTAGTGGGAGCCCTATCCCTATTACTCCATTTCGAAACGCTCTAGGTAGACGACTCCTTTTTTGCCCTTAAGGGAAATACCCCATCCCGGAATTTCCATGGCTTGGTTCCCATCCTCCAAATGTGGACGATATAGGCCTGGAGCTATTGGAATTTTCTTTAGATTTTCTTCCCTTGGGGAAAAATTTAATCCGTCCTTGGCCCAATGTATGGTTTTACTAATTGATGCCAGGGATGCAATTCCCCCATTATGGTTCCAGATCAATACTTCATGTCCCTTATCAATTAAGGGGTTTAGGTGCTTTTTAAAAGGCCCCTCGGGTTGGTCGGCTATGGCGACTCCCATTTTTGTGAGTCCAGGCCCCTTTTTTCCATGAACAATGGATCGACCCTTGTAATACAACCAAATCTTACTATCCTTTACCAATAAAGCGGCATCATCAATGCGGTAGCTATCAAAATCCTCGGGCACCTCACTAATTTCCAATATAGGGTTATTCTGGACCCTTACAAAGGGGCCTTCCGGACTATCGGCGACTGCCAACCCTATAGCCGTAATATCGGTTTCCGAATTGTTCTCGAATTCTTTTTTGGCATTGCCGGGAGTGGGCTTAACCCCTGTATAATACAAATAGTATTTCCCTTTATATGCCAAAATATTAGGAGTAAATACAGAGTGACTGTCAAATTCACCCTGCTGACCAACATCCAAGGCCATGCCCTGCTCTTCCCAGGTATGTCCATCATCTTTTGAGGTAGCATACCATATGGTTGCCCAATACCCTGCCGTTGTTGGACTATCCATTCGAGAATACCACACATAATAAGTGTCGCCCACCTTGATGATGTCGCTATTGTCCCGTCTGTTGTAAAGACTATCCATACCAATGCCCGGAATCTCCTGATAGGTAAATGTGGTAGTCGCCCCTTGCGATTGACTTACAACTTCTTCTACTTCTTCTACTTCTTTTGGTTTCTCCTCGTTTTTGGGCTTACAACTAGCCAAAAAAAGTATTGACAATGCCATACATGCAATTATTACATTCAAGGACTTTTTAATGAATCTTTGCATAAATTCTCTTGTTTTTAATTTTGTTTAAAATGAAAGTAAGGACGCCGGTGGTAGTGGCACTTTAATGCTCAAGGCCAAATTCATTCAATTGTTCTTTTTCCTTCAGGTCGACCGCATGGTACATGGAGGCAAAAGCAGCGGAAATCCATATAATGGAGAAAACAACACCAACAATAAAACAAATGAGTCCCCCAATTACTATAGGAATTACAAGCAATCCCATTCCAAAAATCTGCCAACCGTGCCCTCTGGTCATTTCCCAGCTTTTTTCAACAGCGGCAACGGGCTCCATATTTTTATCCATGACCAGATAGGAAACGAATACCAACCTACAGGCCAAAATAATTCCTGGTACAATTAACAAAACAAACCCTAATCCTACAATGGCAAAGGTGAGCAAATTAGCAAGGATGATATTGGTATAATTCTTTTTAAAGCCGTTGAACATTTCACTGATTTCGAATTTTTCATTACGAATGGCACGGAGGTACATTAAATCGCCGCCATACTTCACCACGGAAAAGAAAAGCAACCAATAGGCTGCGGCCAAAATCTGTAAAACTATCATCACTGGGGAATTATCGGCATCGGAATCCCGAACAATGGAAGCAGGAGATTCGGCAATACCCACAATGACCATCACTAAAAACAAATATAAAAAGTGTTTCCACATTTGCTGCCAACCATAACCGTAACTTCCAGATATAGTTGCTTCAGGTTTTTTCCCTTCTTTTATGACTTCCATGAGCTTCAATTTTAAATTCATATAAATTTAAGGGTGTCTTATTAAAAAGCGTTCCAACTTTAGTAGTGAATTTAAAATCACTACTAAGGTAGGGGTAGGTATTAGCTGCATTTTCATACTTTTAACCTATAACAATCCTGCACTTGCTAAGTTTAACCTTCATAGTGATATTTATTTTTTGTGCCGCCATAACATCGGCAAGTATATTAGTGGCCCACCAATTCATCACTACCTACAATACCGAGTTTCACCGCAACTATTTTTATTTTTTGGTCACCTCTTTTTCATTTGCCTTTTATGGCATATGGGCACCGATCATTATGCGGGTTATACTCACTTCAATTGAGGTTGATGATGATACCGTGGAAACGGTAACCAATTTTTTACCTGTACTTGGCGTGCCCTTTTTGCTTATTTCCTGGTTCATGTTGGTTAAAATGGGATATACGCTGGTCGCCGTAAAGTTGGATAACAGGGCATTTCGTATTTATCTAGTTTATTTGGCAATTGTAATTATCGTGGTTTCCGGAATTTTCTTTTTTAAGGACAACCTTCCAGCAATCATTGAAGCACATGTTATTTATACTGAAATGGCCATATTTGCTGTTTTGGAACTTGGTTATATGCTCCTATTTTCTGGGATTGTATGGCACTATTTAAAAAGGCAGAAACGAACACATAACAAAATAGTGGCCCGCTTTGTAATTTTAATGCTTTTGGCCCTTGTATTAAGACTGGGGGCACTGCCCTTTGCCTTTTCAAGCCAATGGATTGTTGGCCTGGTGATATTGGTGTATTTTATTTCAAATTTTGCCCCCTTATTTTATCTGAAACGCAATGCCCATTTGTTATTTGTCCCTTTCCATACCGAAAACCCCAATCAAGATAAAAAGGAATTAATTTATAGTATGTATGAAATCTCGAATCGTGAAAAGGAGGTTATTGAACAAATCTGCCTGGGTAAGACCAACCAACAAATAGCAGATGAATTGTTTATTAGTCTACAGACGGTTAAGGACCATACGCATAGGATATACACCAAAATCGGTATAAAAAGCCGAATGAAATTAGTACAAATGGTGAATGGACAGTAGTGGAATGCATACAAGCTATTCTTGCGAAAAATTCGGTAATCAAAAGACTTATCATTCGAACATGGGTTCTAACCAGTAAAATTCAAATCCCTGGAAGTTGGGCCTAATCCAATGTAATGCCTAAATAATAGTATCATTTTGATTAAGACCAAATCCTTAGCACAGACAGTACTTTGGAGTGCAAGGAAATCAAAAATTAGAGGTAGGGACAGGAAAGGTTTGATGAGAATTTTGCCCAGTTAAAAAACAAAATATTTTCCTATCACAAACTCATTACTCAATGTAGGTGTTAATAGAACATTGCAATTGGCAATCAGTCGCCAACATTTTCCTAAACCCAATGGCTATTTCGTGATTATCAAAAATAAGCGCCTCTGTAATACTATCACTCAATATGAGTTGTTTTAGTAGATACTCAACCACATATTTATTATCCGCTGTATATAGTACAAATTTGCTAGATTCCAATTGGTTATGGTTATTTATTAAGTGGTTTTCAAATTTATTAAAACCAATTTATAATCACATCAAATTATCGCCTAAAAATGTAAATAACTTACAAAAAGGAATAAAGTAGGGTATGGCTACTTCAGAAATCCAGATTGAACGATTATTTGCTGACTTTAATCATCAATTTGAGATAGACTAAAATCTAAAAACGAAAAAACCCAGTAAAAACAATGTTTTACTGGGCTTATCTGCTCCCCCTCTTGGGCTCCCTTCGACTCCGCTCAGGGTAAACTTCTCGCTCCAAACGGGTAATAAATAAAAGAGCCACACTTTCGTGCAGCTCTTTTATTTTTTGCTCCCCCTCTTGGGCTCGAACCAAGGACCCTCTGATTAACAGGCGCTAAAGACGTGTTTTCATGTAGTGCCATTTAGCTACTTATGTATTGATTATCAATGTTTTATGAAAATTTGTTTTGTATTTAGAAATACAATTTTTACATTTAATAACCCATTTGTTGTCCCTATGTTGTCCCCATTTCTACCATATGCAACGGGATATAGAAGGGTTTGAAAGTTTAAATGTTGTCCCCAAATTTATAAAATATGATTACACTTAAAATCGTTCTCAAGAAAAAATTGTTATCGGATGGAACCTATCCCGTCTGTTTGCGGGTAACAAAAGAAAGGCAATGTAGGCACTACAAAACACCGTTCAATGCAAAATTGGATGAATGGATAGATTCAACAGGAAGTTTCAATAAAAGAAATCCCAACCATGTTCAATTCAACAGACTACTAGTAAAGTTCAAAGAAAGAGCTTACCAAATTATAACTGATTTAGAAATTGAAAATCCCGATTACAGTATACAGGAATTTGATTCTAGATATAGAGTTACGTTTAACCCAGTAAGCAATGATGTTTTCACTTTTTTTGATGAGATTATTCAGGAAATGACCTTTGCTGGACGCGTCGGCAATGCAAAATCTTATAAAGATGCCAAAACCTCTGTACAAATTTTTCATAAAATGAAGAAGTTAAATTTTAGAGAAGTAAACCCCGCTTTTTTAAGTAAATACGATGCCTTTCTTAGGTCTCGAGGTGGTACAGATGGCGGCGTTGGCGTTAAAATGAGGGCCATAAGGGCATTGTTTAACAAAGCTATAGAGCGGGGTGTAGTAAAAGAAAGCTTGTATCCCTTTAAAACCTATAAAATATCAAACTTAAGAGGCAAAGGATTTAAACGTGCTTTGGATTTTGAAGAAATTATGCGCATCATCAATTTAGATTTGTCGGACCACCCCCATTTGATCAATACAAAAAATTACTTTGTTTTTAGCTTCTATACCAGAGGAATGAATTTTGCCGATATGATGTGCTTGGAATGGAAAGATGTTGAAGCTAATGTCATCTATTACACCAGAGCGAAGACCAAAGGAAACTTCTCCATAGCCATCATGCCCCCGGTTCAGAAAATATTGGACTATTATCGAGAACATGGTTATGGCAACAAATATGTATTTCCCTTGCTATTTCGTGAAGACTATACCCCCACCCAACTTGCCGATCGAAAACATAAAATGCTGGGAATTTATAATATAGAGCTTAAGGAAGTGGCCAAACTATGCAATATCACCAAAAATGTTAGCAGTTATGTTGCTCGCCATAGTTTTGCCAATTGCCTCAAACAAAAAGGTGTGGCCACAGATGTGATCAGTGAATCCTTAGGACATCAGAATTTAGCGGTTACCCAGGCCTATCTTAAAGAACTGGATACTGAGATTGTGGATAAGGCGCTTGAAGTGCTGCTGCAACCATCAAGATAAATAATCAGAGTAGTTTCCGAAAATAGAATCTTCAAGTTTGAATACAGGCTTACTATGTTTCCATTTTACCCAATACCCAGATTGAGGGGTTGGAATATTTTCCTATGCACAGATTTTTTTAAGATTAATTTGTTGTGCTTTATTTCATAGACTTTTTTGCCAATAGGGCCTGTCTCCTCATTATGGACCAATCTTCAAAATAATCTTTTTAAAATGTGCCTTGCGCAACCTTTAAAAGATTCTACATCTTATAGGAAACCCTCTTATGAAGGCATTACTTCTCATATTTTTAATCATCTACGCCATTACAGCTTGTGAAACAAAGGATGAAGTTGTGGTTAATATAAAAGATAATTTCTATGAATTACAGTATATCGATGCAGGGCTCTCTGGCCAAATTATTGAAAAGGAAGACTTGGATTTTAACGAGTACATCGAATTTTTCCCTGATAGCACCTTTGTAAAACAACGCATCTATATGGATAGTACCAGCATTGCGAAAGGGAATTACAATTATTTGGTAAATGATGAATATATGTATCTAAAGCTAACTTACGAAATTGATACGTATCTAATTCAGAGTTGTGGAAGGATACTACATGAATACATGAAGATTCTAGGCGAGAACGAGATTTTTAATGGAAGCTATCTGCCATGCGATGGCCCTGGGTACTATTATCAAAGAATAAAGAAATAAATATCGTTTTATTAAACTTTATAAATGTTCGATGAAGTTCATGCGTTTGCCCAAAATCCTGATAATAAAAATTTCGTTTGCATTCTCAAATTGATAAAAAATTACATGGGCCTTATAACTGTAATATTTTAAGGAATCGGCAATTGTCGAGGCATCTTTGGCCAATTCTGGTCGTTCAGCAAGTTCTTCCAAAAAACCTTCCAGATCGAGTAAGTACTTGGTCGCTTGGTCAGGGCCAAAAAACTTTATTCCAGGACTATCTCATAAAGTGTGTAAATAGAAAATAGCTGGGGCATGCCCCAGCTATTTTTTTGTTTAATTTTAAATATTTACACATTATGAAAAAAGAAGAATTATTCGACGATGAATTTCTAAAACAGTTCAAGACCGGGGATGAGCTCAACGGTTTTTTAAAGGAACTCCAAAAACGGGGTATCGAGAAGATGCTCGAGGGAGAACTGGATGGTCATTTGGATTATGACAAACACCAAAAATCAAATCAGAGCAATTCGCGAAACGGGTTTTCCAAAAAGAAGGTGCGTACTTCTTTCGGAGAATCCGAAATAGCCGTGCCAAGGGACAGGGAAGCTTCGTTCAATCCCATGATAGTGCCCAAACGTGGCAACATGGTGGACGGGATCGAGAACGTTATCGTATCGCTCTATGCCAAAGGGATGAGCAACAGCGATATCGAGGAGCAGATACGGGAGGTCTACAATTTTGATGTCTCCACTTCGACCATATCAAGGATTACCGACAAGGTATCCGGCGATATCGTAGCTTGGCAGAACCGTCCGTTGGAACCTGTCTACCTTATTGTTTGGATGGATGGCATCGTGTTCAAGGTACGTGAGAGCTCCAAGGTCATCAACAAGACCGTTTATATTGCCGTGGGGCTGCGCAGGGACGGTAAAAAAGAAGTGATGGGACTTTGGTTGGGCAAGAACGAATCGGCTGCCTTCTGGATGAGCGTACTGACCGATATCAGGGCGCGTGGCACTGAGGACATCCTTATTACGGCCACCGACAATCTCAATGGGTTTACGGACACCATCAAGAACGTGTTCCCGGAATCCAAGACCCAGATATGTGTGGTACATCAGATAAGAAATGCCTGTAGGTATGTGGTCTGGAAGGACAAAAAAGCATTTACCGCCGATATGAAACATATTTACAATGCCCCGACCCAGGAGGCTGCCAAAGCGGCCCTGAACGACTTTGCAGGGCAATGGGAAAACAAGTATTCCTACGCCATAAAAAGTTGGAGGGACAACTGGCAGGAACTAACCGTATTCTTCGAATTTCCTTTGGAGATCCGTAAGATCATCTATACCACCAATCTTATAGAGAACCTCAATGGAAAAATTAGAAAGTACACCAAGAACAAACTTTCGTTCCCTACGGATGATGCGGTAATGAAATCCGTATATTTGGCAACAAGGGAGGCGACCAAGAAGTGGTCCATGCCCATCAGGAACTGGGGCATTATTTTAAATCAGTTCCTTACGATCTATGAAAAAAGGGTCAGACTTTAGATAAAGGTCAAACCCTGGTTATTTTTAACTTACACAGTTTACGGGATAGTGTCTTTATTCCGTACTTATACATACCCACTAGGTCATATTGGGCTCTTGAAGATAAACTATAATTCCCCATTATCCACTTTTGCGATAATGTCGCTTATTTTCAGATTGCTTCTGCCGCTTTGCAACCCTTCATCTATTGCTGTTTTAAGTTCTAGGAGCTTCATATTCTGTTCTTGATCCTTTCTTACCAAATCTCTTATGTATTCACTATCATTTGTAAAGTCCCCCGCCTGAACCCTAAGTTTTATCCAACCGTCCTGTTGATCGGTAAAAGTGATTGATTTTCTTACTGTTTCCATAATTTTAAATTATGGTGCAATATAGTTCTTTTTTGCACCATGCGCAAAATTACTTGTTTTCTTACCAGACTTTATTTAGCCTTTGAACCTAGTTATACACTACTCCCCATCTATAAGACAGTTTAAAGATATTTATAATTGTTTGTCTTCATGTTCTATACTAATTTAATTAGCTTTTTCATGTAACATGAAAATAGTACAATAATGAAAACGGGGGTAGTCAGTGAACAATGAAAAAGCAATAGTATTTTTAAAACGATAAAATGTATTAATGAAATTTATAGTTAACCCCTGAATAATCTACATCAATAATTAAACACAAGTTTATTCGTCCAAATGTTAAATAGCATTTTAAAGATATCTTAGAATTAGGACAATTGTTCGAAAACAAAACATATTTAAATTGAGTACGGAAAACCGCAATGAAAATAAGAACTAATTCTAGAAATTTGAAAATCAATCCTATGAATAATTCAAATTTCAACAAAATGAAAAAAGTGCTACTATTTTTATCTCTTATCGGAATTATGACCTCCTGCTCAGGTCCTTTAGATAAAAAGTATAATGAAGATACTCTTAAAGAAGATGCAAAGGCAATTAAAGAAGCTGGAGACTTAAGTGATGAAGATGCCGAAATTATGGCCGGTTGGATTGTGCGTGCTAAACTAAAAGATGAGAATCTTGAGGGTAGAACCTTTGACGAAATATTAGTAGAAGCTAAAGACTATAAAAAAGAGCAAGAAAAACTTGTTGAAAAAGTGAAACGAGAGGAAGAAGATAAACGACAAAGGTTAGCATCAACATTAACCGTAGTTCTTTATGATAAAGGGTACGAAAAATATGATTACGAAGATTACTTAACTTATAGTTTGGCCTTTGAAAATAAAACCGATAAAGATATTCGTGCGTTTAAAGGTTCAATTTCTCTACATGACCTGTTTGATACAGAAATTAAGACCATTAATTTAACAATTGATGACCCAATAAGTGCTGGCGAAACTTTTAGAGGAACATATACGACAGACTACAACCAATTCATCGATGAAGATAAGCGATTGAAAAACAAGGGAATGGAAGATTTAAAAATTGTTTGGAATCCAGAGAAAATAATCTTTATGGACGGAACAACTTTGGAATAAAACGTTTGACAATGTATTATGGTAATTACGGCGGATTCTACTACGTCCGAATCCACTCGGAATTGCTAAGGCTAGTGTTTAATTTAAAATAATCGCCAAGTTAACCCGTTACTGGGATATACTAGACGTTGTATAACATTTAAAACCAACCAAAAAATGAAATTTCTGCGCTATTTATTATTCTTGCCTATCTGCATTTTATTTGTTGGACTAATTTACTATCTATTTGGCTTGCTATCATCTTGGTTTTTTGGACTAAGTACATTCTGGCTAATCGTTGTTATTCTTTTCTTGGGTAGTATGATTTGGAGTTTGTTTAGTGGTTTATCAATTCTAATGATGGGCTTTGTTAGCAAAATATCCCCAAATTTCAAATTTGCTTTTTGGACAATAGCAGTTTTTAGTGTTTTGTTTGGGATTTTGGCGATAATTAGTGTTTGGTCATTGAATATTAACTATAGTGGTAAGCTACTTTTTGCGGCTATTGCATATACTGTATTGGTTATCCAATTAACCTTTGCTCTGATTGCTGGCTCAGCATCATTGGAAGAGTAGCTGAATTGAAAAAAAGTTAAAGTTACAAAGGGTATTTCAGCCCTATTTTTTATTTATTACCTTTTTGATTAGGATAAAGGCCTTTATCAATTAGTTGTAAAAACTTAAAACCAACCTATGAAATCGTTGTTAAGTAATATTGGAACTGGAATTTTTATAGCTTTTTGGCTTTTTTTAGGTCTGAAAGGATGTGTTAATACAGTTTATAGTTCAAAAGGTATTGCGGTTTATGAAAACTTAGATGCAAATGGAGAATCAAATAAAGTATATTTTATTCCAAGTAATAAGATAATAGTCAAAAAGCAATATCAAGAACAATATGAATATGCTGTGTTTTACGTTCGAGGAACTGATGCCACTCACTATTTTGGGCCATTCTATAATAAGGGAGAAAACCTTTTGGGTATAAGAACTTTCCCCGATGCAAATGAAGTCTGGAAATTGGAAATGGAGATTACCGATAAAAAAGGCAACTTAATAGAAACTACTTTTGACGATATTGGCGATAGCCATAGAAATACTTTAGTTATCAAGGATAATTCGATAGAATTCGGTGATTACGAGTATGAAAAACTTATACCAACAGAAGAAGATTTAGAACTTATCAATAAAGTAAATTCAAAATCAAAATGAATAAGTTTTCTAAATTTATAGTCCTTATTTCTTCATTCATACTCTTAAATTCTTGTGGTGGACAAGGTTGCGATAAGCTAGATAAAACGTTTGACACTTACGAGAGTACTTTAGATATTATAAAATCAGCAAATTTCCAATTTACTGATGATTGCAACACAAGCAAAAGTTCTTGGATATGCGATGCTGAATATTTTTCTTGTAATGGCAAGACTGGATTTTTAGTCATAGAAACTAATTCTCAAACATACATACACAACGAAGTGCCGATCAAAATATGGAGCGAATTCAAAAAAGCTGAATCTTTTGGCAAGTTCTATAACAGGAATTTGAAAGGTAGGTTTCGAATAACATTGTGAGAAAAAACGTTTTACTATAACTTAGTCTTCGTATGGTCGGTTTGGCCAAACATGAAGCCCGTATTCACTGAAATGGGTCCGAGGTTCCTTTACTAAGGAGATTGCTATGGTTTAATAAGGTTTTCCAGTTGAATACCGAAGTCCTGTTGAGTTCCCTGAAGTGATCAAAAATCATTTTCACTTATCCGCCCGCATTTCTTTTTGTTATACTTGTATTGTTTCTCTTGGCCAAGCCGATCATTCTTGCCCATCACCTTGATTTTGGCAATGTGTTTCACCTTACACTTATTGGGGCGTTGTCCTTGGGACACTATTTTTTCATCCGGTCCGACCACGCTTTGGGCGGGCCCGGCAATCCAAGACCTTTACCGTCGCCATAAGACCGATCCAGCAATAAGGCCTTCGGCAATGTTATTGGGATGCCGTCAATTAGGGAAGGCTACTCAGGGAAGTATTAAAACACAGAAAAGCGGCATTTGGAACCATCCCAATTTAAGTACCTATGAATATTTTGGAGATGATGGTAAGATCAGGTTCGCATATATTATAGAAAAAAAGGAAGAAGAAATAAAGAACATATTCAATTGTAATGCTAGTTCCGGTTGGTTTAAGAAATAATAAAGGAGCTTTTTGGCTATCATTTCGGATAATCATAGTGACCTTTCATTTTCATTTTAAAACAAAATACCATACAACCGATATTTTCGATCTTTATCGATTATGCAAATTCCAAAACCAATATTTCCTAACTTTGAAGGTTAGTATCATATACTTGCTCGTAGAACTATCCCCTCTTCTCAACAGCGAAAATTTTATAACATTTATAGGAATTTTAATACACTAAAATGTATTATTGAACCGTTTGGTTATACTCTCGGCTGACTAAAAATGTAGTTTTTACATGTTCTTTTTAAAGTTAGCTTCAACCGAAAATGACTAATATGGCACAATGCACAAATTGCGGAGATTACACCAAATTTGATGGAGGACTTTGCTACTCATGTTACAAAACAGATGGACCATCTAATGATGTTAGTGTTTTAGAAAAGGCACCAAAGAAAAAGAAGCTGAAAAAATTAGATTCAATTAAAGTAACAGAAGAAAACCCTTGGATATCAGGAGTGATAAAAGGGCGAATTGCAGAAACGATAGTTGAACAATTATTTCAATCACTTGGTTTTCAGGTATTTAGTTATGGCATGGAAAATTCTATTCCAGGAATTAAGGACCTTCTCAAAGGTGTTCGTGGAGACGTTTCTAAAAATATTCGACAAATGCCTGATTTTGTAGTTTTCAAAGACAAGCAAGCACATTTTATAGAAGTAAAATATAGGGCAAATGGAGAACTAAAATTAAAGGATATTGAACAGTATGGAGATTATCCATTTGAAAATGCATTGTTTGTGCTAGTCACAAAAAAACATATAAAATGCATCTCCTATAAAGAGCTCAGTGATGGCAAAGAAATAACTTCAACTTGTCATAATTATTTGGGTAAGCGAAAGGAATTTGAGACAGACAAAGAGACTATTATTGATTATTGTAAGTATGCTATAAAGTTCTTTGAAACTGTTTAAAGAAAAAGACGATGACCAAATAAGTCTTTTGCGGAAAACCGCAATGGAATAATCAAAATGAGAATTATTTTTAGGAATTACAAACCAACCGAAAGAATATGGAGGTAATACAAAATAGTCCTAATAGAATCGCAAATATTCTCCAAGGACACCAGATTGATCTTCAAAAATTAAAATTAAAGCCAGCTTTACAACCAAAAAAATAATATTATTAACTAATTAATGATTAACCAATATGAGTAATTCAAATTCAAAACAATGGAGTTCTGCTACGCCGGGCTACATCATCTTTCTTGTGGACCAATCAGGTTCTATGGCTGAATCTTATGCAGAAGGAAAAAATAGGTCTGAATTTACAGCATTAGTAATAAATCGTACTATAAACGAACTCATTAATACAAATATGGATGGTGAAAAAGTAAAAGACCGTGTTTTTATTTCTATGATTGGATATGGTGGTAGTAGTGCGCTTGCAGTTGATGATATAAGGTCTGACTATTTGAGTTCATTTGCTGACAATCCATTACGTATGGAACAATTAAAAAAGAAAGTTTCTGATGGTGCTGGAGGTTTAATAGAAATAGATGAACAAATGCCAATATTTATAGAACCTACTGCGAATGGTTTGACACCGATGGCTGATGCTCTTTCTTTTGCTAAAGAATTAATTGAAGGATGGCTTCAAAAAAAACCCGACAATCCCGCTCCAATTATTATTAATATTTCTGATGGCTTACCATATACCGGAGATTCAATTGATGCGGCAATGAATAAAGCTATTTCCGTTTCTAAACAAATAATGAACATTAATTCTTCGGATGGAAACCCATTAATATTTAACTCTCATATTGGCGATGAAGGTGCTGCAAAATGTGGTTTCGAAGAATCAGAAAGCGAACTTTCTGATGACCAAGCCAAATTCCTATTCAAAATATCAAGTAAGGTTCCTGAATCATACAAACAAGCTGCTGTTAAACAAGATTTTAAAGTTAAGGCTGAGTCTAGAGGTTTTGTTTCAAATGCTGACCCTGAAATGTTTATCAAGTTTATCAATTTTGGATCTTCTGGTGGTGCAGACAAAATTGCATAATCTTTAAATTGACATAAATGCAGATATCAATTAAAGGATATATCACATCAAAAAAATCAGAATTGTTTTATGATTGTGCAGATAGATATGCCTACGACATATCAAAAAACAAATTCGCCATTTCTGATGGTGTATCAAAATCTTTCTTTCCTAAGATTTGGGCAGATGTTTTAGTATCTAATTGGGTGAATGTAGATTGGAAATCTGATAATGAATATATTCGGTATTGCCAGTCTGAGTGGTTAAAACAGGTTACCGAAATTGTAAATAAATCAGATTCTAAGTGGTTTACAAAAAATGCTTTCAACAGAAGGGAACCGGGTTTAGCGACATTTGTTGGATTAAGGTTTTTTGAAAGAAATAAGAAATGGTTTTGGAAGGCTAATGCGTTGGGCGATAGCTTTATGTTTTTCGTTCCAGAAAAAGTTCAAGATTTTTCAAAGGAATGCATTGTCTTATCGTCCAAAAAAGAGCCCATTACTTTTGACAATTTCCCAGATTATTTAAGCAGTATTGGCAACGTACACAAAGGTGAAAAACATTTTAAGGAAAATCCGTTGAGTCCTGGCACATTCTATTTAATGACGGATGCCCTTGCAGAATGGTTCCTGAATGGGCAGGGTAATGCCATAGGCAAAATTAGTGTTTGGCAAAATCAAAAGGATTTTGAGCGCTTTGTTGATGAAGAAAGATTCAATGAGAAACTTGGAAATGATGATTCAGCAATACTAATAATTCAAATAGTAGATGATAAGAAAGAGGATCTTAATTATGTTTCTGAAGATGTTTCAAATATTAATGTACTTATAGAAGATCAGCAAAAGCTAATTGAAGCAGCTGAAATTACTAAAAAGGAAGAATTAGAGCTAAAAGAAGAAAACTCCAATTCGGAAACAAGTATAGAACAAACCCATCAGGAAGGAATTATAGAAAATCAACCTGTTGAAGAATTAGAAATACCCAAAAACGGATTATTTAATAGAATCTTAAGAAAAAAAGAAAGTGAAAAACCCATTAAAAATGAAAAACTCGCAATTGATGAAAACGAGGAAGTAAAAGAGGAGGTGCAAGAGGAAAATCAGAGAGAAAATGAATTTTCATTGCAAAACGAAGGAAATAATGGGGACATTGAGAAATCTGCAAATTTAGAAAATGGCCAAAGCTATGAAAGTGAACTAAAAAGCTCAGAAGAACTTGAGTCAAAAGTTGCCATGCCAAATAAGTCTTCTAAAAACGCTATTGATAAATTTTAACTATGTCAAACTATCCCTCTAGAACAGATATTGTTACAGCAATGCGAAATCCACAGGTTAGCTTTAAAGCTAATGAAATAAAGGGTGGTTCAGTTATACAAAACGGCTCTAGGATAATTCAATATTCAGGTGGTTACACTACTGTTTTCCCATTTAACAAAACAACGGGAGATAAAGTAGCTGTTCGACTTTGGATTGCGGATATAGGGGATGCAAAAAAACGTTCGCTCGAAATTTCCAATTATTTGGAAAAATTGAATAACGCGTATTTTGCGGGGTTTAAATATATTGATGATGCGGTATTGGTAAATGGTACTTTGCATCCCATTGTTCTCATGGATTGGGTAGATGGCCTAACTTTAAAAGAATATATCAACTCCAATATTACAAATTCGTCTAAAATTATTGATTTGGCTGCAAAATTCAGAGAAATGACAGCTTATTTTCATAAGGAGAAAATTGCTCACGGAGATTTACAGCACGGAAATATTTTGGTAAAAAGTGATGGTTCACTTGTCGCAATTGATTATGACTCAATGTTTATTGAACCTTTAAATGGAATGAGCGATACCATCAAAGGATTGCCTGGCTATCAACATCCAACAAGACATAGCAATCAGTTTGTAAATTCTAGATTGGACTACTTCTCTGAACTTGTAATATATCTTTCCCTTTTAATTTATGCTGAAACACCCAAATTATGGGATGACTATTATGAAACGGAAGATTTACTTTTTTCCAAAGATGACTTCGCAAACCCTAGCAATTCAAAGCTAATTAGCAATAATTTAAAATCATCCAATCCAACAATTTCTGAACTTACAGAAAAGATGGTGGAAGAACTAAAAGCTACTGATATTACTCAATTACACCCTTTAGAAGACTTGTTGATAAACAGACGTGATGTAGCCAAAGATAATATTTTTGATAAGTGGGAAAAACAACCTAATCCAGCTGTAAAAAAGAAAGTATCGTTGCCTAATAAAAACGACATCACAAACAAATTTTAATGGTAAAAGCTTACTTCGAAAATATTCATCTTCAAATTATTTATCATATTGAAAATGCTCAGTCTGATATTAAAATTTGTGTTGCTTGGTTTACAGACTATGAGATTTACTCAAAATTGGTTGAGAAGCTAAAAGAAGGGTTGAATATTGAAGTGATTGTTGCAAATCATAAGTTTAATAAAAAATCTAGAGTGGATTACAAAGAATTTTTGAAGTTCAACGGTAAAGTTGGTTACATAGGTAATCTTGACGATAGTTCTAGAGATAGTTTGATGCACAATAAATTCTGTATTATCGATAATAATATTGTAATTACTGGTTCGTACAACTGGTCCTTTAAGGCTAGGACGAACGATGAGAATATTCTAATCATAAAAAATGACCGGTCATTGACAGAGCAATTTGAGAATAAATTTTCTGACCTAAAACCGCAATTTGGATTTGCAATCAAAAACAATAAGGTAGCATTGTTGCCAATAGAAAACATAATGGCCAAATGGGACAAGAAAACCAATAGTGAAATACCTTTAAAAAACTCATCAAGAATTTTAGATAAATTTTAATTTATGGCTAATAAGCAGGATATATTAACAGCAATAAAAAATCTAGACCTTTTCTTAAAAGTTCCTGCTTTAAAGGGTGCAAAAGCTAGAATTAATAAAAATGGAAACCCATTTGTTTATGTGGGTGGTTTCAATATGGTATTTCAATTAACCCATAAATCCAAAAAATGGGCATTTCGTGTTTGGCACGTTCCAATGGGCGAAAATGAAGAGCGTTATTTAAAAATATCAAAATACCTAACTTCAAAAAAATTACCCTATTTCGCGGAGTTTATATATGATGAAAAAGGAATTTTAATAAATGGGGAATTGGTTGACACCATAAGAATGGAATGGTTAGATGGCATGCTTTTCAAAGAGTACATTGAAAACAATCTCAACAATCCTTCATTGTTAATTTCACTTGCCGACAATTTTTTAAAAATGTGTCAGGAATTGCGTGAAAACAATATTTCTCATGGTGATTTGCAAGAAGGAAATATATTAATAGACTCCAATGGAGACCTAAAATTAGTTGATTATGATTCAATATGTATTCCTGAAATTGAAGGTCAAAAGGAACTGGTTATTGGGCTTAAAGGTTATCAGCATCCCTCTCGATTTAAAGGTGGAAAAGCTTCGTTAAAGGCAGATTACTTTTCAGAGTTGGTAATATACCTATCAATACTAGCTTTAGTTCAAAAACCAGGGCTTTGGGACAAGTACCAAATCAAAGACACACAATATTTGTTATTTTCAGAAACCGATTTCGAGGATTTTGATAATTCAGATATTTATAGGGACCTATATGGCCATTCTATAAAACTGGACAAGCTTCTTTCTATATTAGTAGAATATTTAAAAACTAACCACTATACAGATTTAAAACCTTTCCACCTTTATTTGGAGCCTCCAGTGGTTAAACTGTTTAGAAGTGATAGAGAAGTGCTGATACAAGGTGGTGAGATTAATCTGAAATGGGAGGTTGATAACGCCCTAAAAGTCACAATAAATAATGGGGTGAATGAAGTTGATCACAAGGGGAATATTACTCTAAAACCTCAAGTTAATGGAGAATACGTCCTTACTGCAATTGGATTCAATGAAACTGTAACCAAGAGGCTAGAGATAAAAGTTTTTCCAACTCCCATTATAGAAAGTATCCAAGTGCCCTTGCCTTTATTCGAAAAAACAACCAATTTAGAAGTTATTCTTCCAGGGTTTCCCAATCTTGAATTGGGTATAAATAATATTTCCAATAGTCTTAATGTAAATTTAAATAGCAGCATCCACAGTTCCGTTGAGCAGATCAAATTCAACACGCTTGTTGAGAATTTCAGTAGTCTAAATAAAAAAAATGGTGGTTTGCAAAAGATTTTTAAAGCCATAAATAACACAAAAATCATTTCCAAAATATTTAACAACCAATCGAATGAAAAGAATTAACAGATTTTTTTGGTGGTGTGCGGGAGCCAACATCGAAATATTACAAAAATGTCCTACTGATCACGCAAAATATTTTGGTGTAGGCGGTACAATTGTGTTTACAGCACTAATGGCAAGTTTTGCAGGAGGTTATGCCTTTTTTACAGCATTCAAATCCGTAATACCATCGTTATTCTTTGGAGCATTTTGGGGATTACTAATTTTTAATTTGGATAGATATATTGTTGCAACGATTAAAGATGATGGTACTTCAAAAATTACACGAGATGAATGGAAGGTTGCTACACCTAGGTTACTAATGGCTGTCCTATTGGGCTTCGTAATATCAACCCCTTTGGAATTAAAAATATTTGAAACTGAAATACAAACTGTGGTAGAACGATTAAAAATTGACAAAGCCGAGGAGCTTAAAAATAGAGATACAACTTTCGTTTCAAATTTAAACACTTTAAAAGAAAGAAGAACCTCAATTGACAATGACATAAATAAATTAACCTACGACAAAACTAGTTTATCTGAAAATGCAGGTAAATTCTTTGAAAATTCAATTTCTGAACAAAAAGTTGATTTAAAAAATAAAGAATCAGTACTTGAAGTTTGGCAAAGTAAGGTGAATTCATCTTACGGTTCATATGTACAAGCCAAAAATGACTCCCTATCGAATGAAGTAATTAGCAAGCGACTTGGTGCATTAAGAATGAACCAATCTGAAAGGGACAAAGCCAGGATCGAAGTAAAATCAATTCAAGATAAAATAGAAGACCTAAATAATAATAAAGGGAATGCAATAATTGATGAGAAAAATAGAATTAATGATCTATTGACAAGTAAGCAACAAGAGAAAACAAATTTAGATGAGCAAATAACTTCTAAACAAAAGACTTTAGATCAAAAAAATATTGGATATGAAAACAAAACCGAAAATTATGATGGTTTTGCAGCCCACCTTGAAGCAATGAGTATATTAACAAGTGAAAAGTCCGCGGTATTTTGGGCAAAATGGTTAATAACACTACTTTTTATTTTTATTGAGGTAGCCCCTGTCTTATTCAAACTGATGGCAGAATCAGGCCCTTATGATCATATGTTGGATAGATTGAAACACGAATCCTTCGTTAGTGAAAAGCAGAAAATTTCTGATATAAATGACCAAATAAATACTTCAATAAAAATTTCTACAGAGAAAAATCAAAATAGACTAGACGCAGAAATTGCTGGGAACAAAGCTTTGCTAAACAAAATTGCATTAGCCCAGGCCGAAATTGCTGAATTAGCTATTGAAAAATGGAAAGAAGAAGAAATTAATAAACTGAATATCGGTGTTAATCATATAATAAACGGTAACGGACAGGAAAAAATTGAACCAATGGTGAAATCGGTATCGAATGTTTAGTTTAATAAAAATAATCCTATCTATTTTGTTGTTCCTGTGTCTCTTGGACATGCCCTATGGCTTTTATCAGCTGGTTCGTTTTGCAGCCCTAGTTGGCTTTGGCATATTAGCCTATGACGCCCACAAGAAAGACAATATGACCCTTGTAGTTGTATATGCAGCACTTGCTCTACTCTTTCAACCGTTTTTTAAAATTGCATTGGGGGGAATGCTTTGGAATATTGTAGACGTTGTTGTTGGGGTTTTCTTATTAATAAGTCTATTGATAAAAAAAGAACTCCACAAGGAGGGGGGAGATAGCACCAATTAATTAGTGAAGAATTAATGTCTTTTAATGGGTATTGCGGGAAACCACCATAATCATTAATAAATTACTAGCTAATTTAAGACACCAAATTTTAGGATTTTTACGCCAAATAGATACCTTTAGATTCTCAGATTTTGTGAAACTGGATTCATAAGAATTAGGTTTATAAAATCTTACTAACGAAGATGAAAATTTGAAGAATGATCCAAGAAGACATTAAAAAGCTTGAAACTGAACTTTGGGACGCAGCAGACGACCTTAGAGCAAATTCTAAACTCACTGCAGCCGAATACAAAGACCCATTATTAGGTTTGGTATTACTACGTTTTGCTCAAAACCGTTTTGAGGACGCTAAAATTGAAGTAGAAAAGAAGCTCCCTATAAACCCTAGAACAGGGAAAAAACGAGAGGCAAATAAAGGGGATTATGCAGGCGCAGGAGCCATGTTTATAGCGGAGAAAGCCAAGTACGATTATTTGGCCAATTTACCTGAAGGCGAAAACATAGCTGAAGCCATTAACAATGCTATGAAGCTAATTGAGGCCGAATATCCGGACCTAGAAGGTATCCTACCAAAAAGCTACCAAGAGTTTGATGATAAACTATTGCGCGATTTAGTACGTGTCTTTAACAAGGATGCTGTAAAAAATGCAAAAGGCGATGTCTTTGGTCGTATTTATGGCTATTTCGGAGTTATGACGCCACCATTTTCGGTCAAATTGCGCCACTTTGAAAGATCTTACAATTATAAAAAAAATTTAGGTTTATATACTCTTTAAAGTTCCTTTTCTTAATGATTCAC
>NZ_JASWIM010000053.1:0-25323 GCF_030291335.1 Arenibacter flavimaris | reverse complement strand
ACGAAAGGACCGGCCTATTTTCAATTTCGTATTAAATCAAGTGGTTTTCACATTGGAAGGTGGAAGGCGTCCATAGAGCATTTCACCCAAGTGAAAGCGGCCTGGACGCCGGGGCTGTGGAAATTGCGTAGATTTAAAGAAATTTAAAATCAGCCTAGCGTTTTTTGGTTCGTTTTTTGGGCGATGCAAAAAATGAACAGGACACAAAAATGAGATAGTAAATTATTTCCAGGGCTTCAATAATTCTTAACGGTCATGCCATCTTCACGACGGAAGAAGAACGACCTAACCATAGACCTTGAGTGCAATGCCCAAAGTTATTTAATAACGGAAAATGACTTATTCCCACATGAAGGTTGACGCAACGAAAGGACCGGCCTATTTTCAATTTTGTCATAAATCAAGTGGTTTTCACATTGGAAGGCGGAAGGCGTCCATAGAGCATTTCACCCAAGTGAAAGCGGCCTGGACGCCGGGGCTGTGGAAATTGCGTAGATTTAAAGAAATTTAAAATCAGCTTGGCCATGGCTACAGCTGGCTCCTCCTAACCAAGGTACGCCGTAACTTGGTTGTTCGGCCCTGGTCGTTTTTTATTCATCGGCTGGTCTATTGATTTTTAATGGTATTCATGAATGCTACGCATTTGGGCGATGCAAAAAATGAACAGGACACAAACTTTAGATAGTAAATAATATTTTTTTGTAATTCACACACAACTTTTGGGATTGATCCCAACAATTGGTCATGATCCCTGGCAAGTGCATCCCGAGGGTTACCTGAAGCGACCTAATTGTTTATTACCATTGTTGAAAAACTCACGATTACACCTACCAGTTGAAGGATGGTTCCAGGGGATAGGACTATTGACTTTATTTAAATGGCAATCACGGAATCGATTTCCATTTACAATGGAATATATCTTAAAAAGAGGCTATAATAAAATGGTAGCGCTTGTTTTTTGCAGTAATTAAATGATAGTAGATCTTCCCAAGCCTATGTTTTCGTAATTATAGTTGAGGTTTTCGTCAGAATCTATGATGTTGCCGGCAATAAAATCGCCCACCTGACTCGTCCCATATTTGCTGGAAGCGTTCAGATCTTTGGTAACCACGTGCTTTTTCATGGATTTGTCTACCGCTATTACCACGGCGAGCGACTCTTCATGAAGGCCAAAATGGCTTAACATCATGGCCGTAGATAAGATGGAGGCGACGGGATTGGCTATATTTTTTCCCGATGCCTGGGGGTAGGAACCGTGAAAGGGTTCAAACATGGCATGTTCATTGCCAATCGAGGCCGACGGAAGGAGGCCTTTGGAACCGCAAATAGCACTGCCCTGATCGGATAAAATGTCGCCGAACATATTATCGGTAAGAATAACATCAAAGTCGTTCGGGTCCAACATCATTTTCATGGCGGCATTGTCTACAAATAAAAAATCCAATTGCACTTCCGGATAACTTTCAGATATTCTGGTTACCACTTTGCGCCATAACCTAGAGGTTTCCAATACATTGGCCTTGTCTACCAATGTTAATTTTTTACGTCTGTTCTTGGCTGCTTTAAAGGCCAAATGGGTAATTCTACCGATCTCTTTTTCCGAGTATTCACACAAGTCGGAAGCAACGGTCCCATCTTCACTCAATTTTTTTTCACCGAAGTAGATCCCCCCGGTAAGTTCACGGTAGATTACGAAATCCGTTCCAAAAATAACGTGCTTTTTAAGGGGTGATTTATTGATCAATGTTGGAAAAATCTTGACGGGCCTAATATTGGTAAAGAGTTGCAATTCTCTGCGCAATTGGAGCAATCCCTGTTCAGGCCGTACTCTTGCGCTGGGATTGTCATCATATTTCAGGGTACCTATAGTCCCAAAAAGTATGGCATCCGAAGCCTTGCAAAGATCAATGGTCTGCTTTGGTAGCGGGGAGCCGTATTTGTCCATGGCTACGGCCCCGATCAACCCTTCCTTATAAGTGAAATGATGGTTGAAGGTCTCTTCAACGGCCTGCAAGCACTTTACGGACTGTGCCAAGACCTCAGGACCAATTCCATCTCCCCCTAAAAGAGCAATCTTTAGATTCATTTTAAGCTATGCTTTTTATTTTGATGCCACTGGCGATGATGATATCATGGATATCCTCATCAAAAATCTCCTTCTGCTTATCCGCAAATTTTAAAAATTCCTGATAAACCACATCCAGTTGGATCTTGGTAAGTTCATAGCCTACATTTTTCGCCCTATATGCCAACGCCGCCCTACCACTTCTGGCAGTAAGGACAATGGAAGATTCGGTTACCCCAACATCTGCGGGATCTATTATTTCATAGGTCTCCCTGTTTTTAATAACACCGTCCTGATGAATCCCCGAGCTATGGGCAAAGGCATTGGCCCCCACTATGGCTTTGTTGGGCTGCACGTAAACACCCATTTTTTGGGATACCATCTGACTGGTGTCGTATAGTAATTTACTGTTGATATTCGTGTCCAAATTAAGGGTAGGATGCTGTCTTAAAATCATGACCACTTCCTCCAGGGCAGTGTTTCCTGCGCGTTCACCTATCCCATTGATGGTACATTCAATTTGTCTGGCTCCGTTGATTACCCCGGCTATGGAGTTTGCGGTGGCAAGTCCAAGGTCATTGTGACAATGACAGGACAAAATAGCTTTATGAATGCCGGTTACGTTTTCCTTTAAATACTTTATTTTGGCCCCGTATTCCTCAGGTAAACAGTATCCTGTGGTGTCTGGAATATTCAATACGGTGGCACCCGCCTTAACGACGGCCTCACAGACCCTTGCCAGAAATTCATTATCCGTTCTACCGGCATCCTCGGCGTAAAATTCTACATCCTCCACAAAGGATTTGGCATAACTTACCGCCTCTATGGCCCGTTCTATTATTGCTTCCTTATTGGAGTTGAACTTAAACTTAATATGGGATTCAGAAGTGCCTATACCTGTATGTATTCTCGGTCTTTTGGCATATTTTAAAGCCTCTGCGGCCACTTCAATGTCTTTTTTAACAGCACGTGTAAGTCCACATACCGTTGCGTTCTTTACAATTTTTGAAATCTCCTGTACAGAATTAAAATCTCCTGGACTGGAAATTGGAAAACCGGCTTCTATAATGTCTACCCCTAAAAGATCCAGTCTCTCGGCGATAATTAATTTTTGGTCCGTATCCAATTTACATCCGGGGACTTGCTCTCCATCTCTAAGTGTTGTGTCAAAAATATGTACCTTTTCTTTGCTCATTATATTTACGTAATTTTATGTGCGCTATACGAATATAGTACTAGTAGGTTTGCCAGTACTAATCACAAAATGGCATTTACAACGTTAAATAACTTTTTGAAGTATTTAAAACACTGATTATCAATTATATAAACCTTTATTATTACGATGACAAATGCGCATAAAGATGCATTATTCGTTTTGGTCAAATCACTTTCCAAGTCAGAGAAACGTCAATTTAAATTGTATGTTGGACGCTTGGGGGTGAATACAGATGCCAAATTTCTTGCCCTTTTTAATTTAATGGATAAAATTAAGGTGTATGATGAAAAGTTAATACTGGAGAATGGGATTGTTAAGAAGGCCCAGTTGTCCAACCTTAAGGCCCACCTGTACAAACAGATCCTGGTGAGCCTTAGGTTAAACCCCGTAAATCAAAATATACGGGTGCAGATCCGGGAACAATTGGATTTTGCTACAATTCTGTACCAGAAGGGCCTGTATAAGCAGAGCCTTAAAATATTGGACAAGGCAAAGGCCACCGCCATTGAAAATGAGGAGAAAAACGTGGCCTATGAGATTGTTGAATTTGAGAAGTTGATCGAGACCCAGTATATTACCCGTAGTATTCCGGACAGGGCAGATGAATTGGCAGTACAGGCCAAGCAGCTATCGGCACAAAATGTAATTACCAGTAAATTATCCAACCTTGCACTTCAGCTATATGGGCAGATGTTAAAAATTGGATATGTTAGAAGCGATGAGGACATTAAAAGGGTTCAAAAATATTTTGATAAGCACTTGCCCAAGTATCATATTGAAGACCTGGGTTTTAGGGAGAAACTATGGTTGTACAAGGCACATCTTTGGTACAGTTTTCTAACCCAGGACTTTTTGTCCTGTTACAAGTATTCCAGTAAATGGGTAGATCTATTTTATGACAATAAGGAAATGATCTATTTAAACCCCGTATTCTTTTTAAAGGGAAACCATTATTTGTTGGAATCCTTATTTTATGTTAAATACAGCTCCCAATTCAAGGAGACCTTGGAAAAATTGGAGAAAATTGTAGGAAGTAAGCAATTTCCGGACAATGACAACATAGCCTCTTTGGCATTTTTATATATCAATTTAAATAAATTAAACCTTCATTTCTTGGAGGGCAATTTTGAAAAGGGCCTTTATTTGGTCAAAATCGTAGAATACGGAATTAACAAGCATAAGGATAGGATAGACCAGCATCATGTTATGGTATTGTACTATAAGATAGCTTGCCTTTATTTTGGAATTGGGGACAATAAAACCTGCATTCAGTATTTAAAGAGGATTATTAACAATAAGAATCTAAAAATGCGCGAAGATCTCATGTGCTTTGCCAGGGTACTAAGTCTTATTGCCCACTACGAGGCCGGTATGGACTATCATTTGGAAGTACAGTTGAAAAGCACCTATAAGTTCCTGCTAAAAATGAACGATCTTCATGCCGTACAGAAAGAAATGATCAAATTTTTAAGACGCTTGGGCGATATCTTCCCCCACGAGTTGCCCACGGAGTTCCAAAAGCTGTACGATGAACTGAAAAAATACGAAAATCACCCATATGAAAAACGGGCTTTCTTATATTTGGATATTATTTCTTGGCTGGAAAGCCATTTACAAAATAAACCAGTTGCACAAATTATTAGAGAGAAGGCGATGTCCGTTACCCGTTAAAATATATTTTTGAAAAGCAAAAGCCTTCACATTAACCATCTGCTGGAGATAAATCTGGCCATGATTTTTATTGGTACTTCCGGAGCTCTGGGCAGATATGTGCAATTACCGGTTCCCATAACCATAGCCAGTAGGGCAGGTTTGGCATTTTTGTTTCTGTTGCTCTATTGTAAATGGAAAAAAATATCGTTCCGCATTGCCAAAAAGGATTACCCCATTATTTTATTAGGCGGTATTCTTATGGGAATTCACTGGTTGACCTATTTCTATGCGCTGCAGCTATCCAATGTGGCCATTGGGATGTTGTCTATGTTTACCTATCCCATTATAACGGCCCTGTTGGAGCCATTGATTTTAAAAACGCCCTTCCAAAGAATCCATTTTGTACTGGGGCTATTGGTTTTGGGCGGGATTTATTTGTTGGCTCCCGATTTTGAAACTGGCAATACGCATGTTTTGGCTGTTGGTCTTGGTGTTTTTTCCGCATTGGCCTATGCTATTAGGAATATTATATTAAAGTCCAGGGCGGCCCATTACAATGGTTCCTTAATGATGACCTATCAGACGGGTATAGTAGGGTTTGTATTGGCCCCGGCATTTTTTATTTATCAGGTAGACGCCATTGCGGACCAATGGCCGGCACTGTTAACCTTGGCCTTGTTCACAACTGCTATAGGGCATACCTTATTCCTCAATTGTTTTAAACATTTTAGTATTACTACGGTGAGTATTTTGAGTAGTGTGCAACCGGTTTACGGTATTTTAATAGGGATAATTTTTCTTTCAGAAATTCCAAGTTGGACCACGGTAATGGGCGGAGTACTTATTTTGAGCTCTGTGGTGATTGAGAGTGTACGGTCTTATAAATAATTCCCTATTAATTATTAATACTGGGAGTATTGGGATTATACTCCTTGACAAGGCCTTGGGTAAGTTTTTCAAACTCGTTGTTTTTGGCCATATTCCTTACCCTGACGGGGTCAAAATTTCCATTGAAGTAAAGGAATGAACCCGTTTTGTTATTGTTGTTGAATATTAGAATTTCCTTCACCGAGTTTTTGCGTTCCCTTATGGATACTACCGAACGTTTTAAATCATCATTGTTACGGAAAATCTCTATAAAGGAATTTCCGGTAATACCGTTCATTTGCTTGTTCAGGAAATCGGCCCTTGCAGGGGTGGCCACAGGAAACTGCATATACCTTAGGTCCTTGGTGTCTCCTACCAGTTCATTTATTTCCGGGGATATATTACTTATAAGGGAAATCATGAAATGGGGCACGCGGATGGCGGTTACTTGGGCATCGTTCTTATGTGCTTCGTAAAATGTGTCTATGGAATTGTAACTACCACAGGAGTTCAGTAACATAATGCTAAAAATAAACAGTGCTTTCTTGCCCATGGATAGTGTTTTACTTTGGTCTTTGGAATATGCCCTTTGTTAAAAGTAGTGAAAATTTTATTAGTGAAACTCAATTTTAAGAAGTCGGCAAGACGCACTTAAAATTGCAAGTTGAACTAATCCCGCCCTTTTCGGCGGGATCCAGGTCCACTACCTCGACCCTGGGGTCGATCCCTATTAGTGAAACTCAATTTTAAGAAGTCGGCAAGACGCACTTAAAATTGCAAGTTGAACTAATCCCGCCCTTTTCGGCGGGATCCAGGTCCACAACTTCCGCCCTTGGGTCGATTCCTTTTATTAGTGAAACTCAATTTTAAGAAGTCGGCAAGACGCACTTAAAATTGCAAGTTGAACTAATCCCGCCCTTTTCGGCGGGATCCAGGTCCACTACCTCGACCCTGGGGTCGATCCCTATTAGTGAAACTCAATTTTAAGAAGTCGGCAGGACGCACTAAAAATTGCAAGTTGAAAAAATCCCGCCTTGGGGATTATTTATTTACAGGCGTTCCAAACACTGTCCTCGGGGGGAGGGGCCGTGAGTTGTAACAATTCTTTCCTTACGGGATGTATAAAGGAAAGGCTTCTGGCATGTAGATGTATGCTTCCATCTTTATTGCTTCTGTCCGCCCCGTATTTCAAATCCCCTTTTATAACACACCCAATAGCGGCCAGTTGAGCCCTAATTTGATGGTGCCTCCCTGTTTTTAAATCTATTTCCAATAAAAAATAACGTTCCAGTTGCTTAATGACCTTATAGTCTAAAATGGCTTTTTTGCTATCCGGAACCTCATGCTTATGGCCGTAGGATTTATTTTGTTTAGGATTGCGTTTAAGCCAATGGGTTAAGGTACCGGCATCCTTATCGGGCATTTTGTTCACTATGGCCCAATATGTTTTTTGGGCATCCTTTTCTGCAAATAATTTATTGAGCCTAGGGAGGGCCTTTGAGGTTTTTGCAAAGACCACAATACCCGTAGTAGGCCTGTCCAAGCGGTGTGCCACTCCCAAATAAACGTTTCCCGGTTTGTTGTGTTTTGTTTTTATATACTGCTTTACAATCTCGCTCAGGGGGGTATCCCCGGTTTTATCGCCCTGTACTATATCGCCGGCCCTTTTATTGATGGCTATAAGGTGGTTATCCTCGTACAGGACCTGGAGATTCCCAGGGGTAGAAATTGTTTTAGTGGACACTTATATAGAATTGATTATCTAGTTCATAGGCCATCCGCCCCATAAAATGGCGGACATTATAAGGAGATAGCGATACGCTCCTTTAGTATTGCTCCTCGTCGCTTGGGAAGTCCCTCGTTTTTACATCGTCCACATATTTGGAAATGGCATTGCCCATTTCCTCATACAAGTTGAGATACCTTCGCAAGAATCGTGGATTAAATTCCTGGGTTATACCCAAGAGGTCATGTATAACCAATACTTGGCCATCCACCCCATTTCCTGCCCCAATTCCTATAATGGGAATGGATACCTTTCCTGCTACTTCCTTGGCCAATTTGGCAGGTATTTTTTCAAGAACTATGGCAAAACATCCCATTTTCTCCAGTAGCTTGGCATCTTCAATGAGTTTGTGCGCTTCCTCTTCCTCTTTGGCCCTAACGGTATAGGTGCCAAATTTATAAATGGATTGAGGGGTTAGGCCCAAATGCCCCATTACAGGGATGCCTGCGTTTAAAATTCTTTTTACGGATTCCTTTATTTCTTGTCCCCCTTCTACTTTCACGGCATGGGCGCCACTTTCCTTCATGATTCGGATGGCAGAGCGCAACGCCTCCTTGGGGTCGCTTTGATAACTCCCGAAAGGTATATCCACAACAACCAAGGCACGGTTTACCGCACGTATTACCGAAGATGCGTGATAGATCATTTGGTCTAGGGTAATGGGTAGGGTGGTTTCATGTCCGGCCATAACATTACTGGCAGAGTCACCTACCAATATTACATCTACATTGGCGGCATCGACAATTTTTGCCATGGAATAATCATAAGCCGTTAACATGGATATTTTCTCTCCGTTTTTTTTCATATCAACGAGAGATTTTACGGTAACTCTTTTGTATTCTTTTTTGGCAGTGGACATCTATTTTGTTTTTGGTGGGATAAAAGTAATGATTTGTTCTAAAATTCGTCAATCTTACCGTAGATTGTTCCTAGGTTTTTTATTTATATTAGTGAAACTCAATATTGGGAAGTCGGTACTAAGGTTTAATATCTTTTATTTGATTAAATTCAATTATTCTACAAACTATCTATGATGAACACAATTGTGCTTATTTGTCTTACATTGTTATCTGTGTTTGGTCTGCGGGCACAGAATGGGGGAGAGGAGATGGTGAAAAATACCATTGATTCCTTTTTTTTAGCATTTCACCAGCAGGATTCAGTAGCCCTAAGGGAATCGGTTTCCAAGGATATTGTCTTACAGACCATTGGCAAGAATGCCGAGGGTACAGAGGTGGTCAAAACCGAAAATTTTGATCATTTTCTAAAATCGATCGTATCCATTCCCTCCACTACCAAATTTGAGGAAAGGATACTGACCTATAATATCCAAATAGATGGCCCAATGGCCAATGCATGGACCAACTACGAATTTTGGGTGAACGATAGCTTTAGCCATTGTGGCGTAAATTCGTTTCAATTGTTCAATGACCAAGGCAGCTGGAAGATTATTTATTTGATAGATACAAGAAGAAAAGAGGGTTGTGATTAATTGGGGTTAATGGTTTTCCAGGGAGCTAATAAATTTGATCAAGGCTTCAATAATTCCTAACGGCCATGCCATCTCCACGACGGAAGCAGAACGACCAAACCATAGTCCTTGAGGGCAATGCCAAAGGTTTTTAATAACGGAAAATGACTTATCCCCACATGAAGGTTGACGGAACGTAAGGACCGGCCTATTTTCAATTTTGTCTTAAATCAAGTGGTTTTCACATTGGAAGGCGGAAGGCGTCCATAGAGCATTTCACCCAAGTGAAAGCGGCCTGGACGCCGGGGCCGTGGAAAGTGCGTAGATTTAAAGAAATTTAAAATCAGCCTAGCGTTTTTTGGTTCGTTTTTTGGGCGATGCAAAAAATGAACAGAACACAAAAATGAAATAATTTCGAAATTTGAAAATGTAGCAATGAGTCAATGTGTTAATTTGCTTTCTAGCTTTTGGTCGAGGAACACAGATCATTGCTAATTGCTAATCGTTCTTTGCTTACGGAAAGGGATCAAGGACCTTGATGTCAATGCCAAAGGTTTTTAATAACGGAAAATGACTTATCCCCACATGAAGGTTAACGCAACGAAAGGACCGGCCTATTTTCAATTTTGTCTTAAATCAAGTGGTTTTGTTTCCCTTCTTTCTTAAAACAGTAATAGGAGAAGCTTTCATTTGGTGTTGATACATAAAATTCTAATATGTTGAACAACATAAATATCTAATTATATCACAACATAAAACACAAAGCGTTAGGGATAGCTTGAAGCGCATACTAAACAATGAAAATTCTGGACTGGTCGCAGATGAAGATCACGGAGATTGGTATCGACAATTATTTGCGCCTAGCGTAACCACAGGCATTCTTCAAATATCAGACCTTGCGGGATATAGAATCGGTTAAGTATATATTGGAAAATCAAAGCATGTACCATTAAATGTAGAAGCGGTACGAGACACTATGCCTGAATTGTTCCAATTATTGATAAACGAAAAGCATGCTGGTGTAAGAGCTGTTTTAGGACACTTTATTTTTGTTTATATACATCCTTATAAAGATGGCAATGGTAGAATGGGACGCTTTTTAATGAATGCCATGTTGGCATCTGGAGGCTATCCTTGGACTGTGATACCAGTAGAAGAACGTAACGCATATATGAATGCTTTAGAGAAAGCTAGTGTAGATAAAGATATTACTACATTTGGTAAGTTTATTAATTGGCTTGTAGAAGAAGGGGTGAAAGGAACTCCAGTAGCTAAAGTTTAAATCCTCCTGATTCTCTTTTACCTTGCCTTTTTCCGCCATAACATAGGCATCTATGGTAGCATTGTGAACACTTACCAATTTACCATCCTTGGTAGTTCTTATATAGATCTCCACAAAATCGCAGCCCAGCTCAATAGCTTTCTGATAGGCGGCCAAGTAATTTTCGGGAATTCCATTATGGGCACCTCTATGTGCTGTAATATAGGTGTTGCCATTTTTCGACTTTGGCAACCCATTTTGGGGATAGCCAAGACCAAGGCCCATTAGGCCAAGGAATACTTGAATTATAAAAAAACTAAGCATTTGCCTTGTATTATATAGCGTTACAATCTTATGCCCCTTGGTATGGCCTATGGTTCAATAAGATTATGGTAGGTGGCCAGATAATAGGGTAGAAGGTAAAAGGTGCCTTCGTGTTCGGCGTATCCATTACCTTCATTATCATGGAGAACAGTGGCATCGCGGTCTAACCTAACGTGTCCCCTTTCGTCTATTGGCAGGGCATAGGTGTCATTTCCCCAGCCCATATCTTTTACTTGGCCCGGTGTGGGGTCCAATTGAATATCCAGACGATGGGTGTTGTCCATGTCATAGCCTATTAGGTCCAACGGAATGCGTTGCAAGGTTTCTGTCATGTAGCGGTTGTCCAGGCTACTCTTGTAATACCGGTCAATGCTGGCCTTTGCAAATAAAGGATTCTCTATAAATAATTCCTCGGGCTTAAAAAAACCTTCATCCACCTTTTTGGTAAAAAAACCGGCCATTGCACCATAGAGTCCGTCCCAAAAGGCGTTTTTTTGCTTGCTGATATGCAACCAAGCGTTCTCAAGGGCAATACGGTACATAATTTGCCTTTCCGGATTTTTCTCGTAATTAATGAGGCCATATAGACTCATTAGACCTAAATTGTTGTCCCAGGGAACCGCATTTTCCGGTGGAAAAAATTCTTTGGCGTGCATGGCGTAGATGTCATAGTTTTCCTTTTCCCTCAAGATTTCGGCCACCTCATCATATTTGGGATCTCCCGTAACATGGGAGGCAACATTTAAAAAGGAAAGCATCATCATGGCATTGAGACCACGTTGGTCCCATCCCCAGATGGAATTGAAATAATCAGGATCAAAACTTCCCCAACGCGTTGGTTTCCCATCGTAATCCACTAGTTTGAAACCGTGCCGAATAAGGTGGTCGGTAACATCGGCCACCACTTGTTTAACGGCATCCTTTTCTTCCTTGGTCTCCGCAATCAAATCGTTATAAATGCCATAATAAAAATAATGTCCGGCCAATTCGTCCGAGCTGGTATCACATTTCCATCTATAATTTCCATCCTCACTGAGGGGAAAACGTGGAAAAATATCCTTCCAGAAGGGATCGTTTTTTTGGTGCCTTCTATTGTACTCCTTACTGTATTGTTCATTGACGGGTTCATGCCAATCCACAGGAATGATCACCCTTGCCGGAAATCCCGGTTCATGGGTAATATCCACCAACCATTTTAGGGCAAAAAAGCTCCTATTGGCCAGTTCCCTGGCCTTGGGATCCTTGGTAATGGCGTATCGGAAAGCCTGGGCTGCCCCGTACATGGCGGTATATTGCCCATCGTTGTCCGAAATGGCCAACTGACTAGTATTTATATTGAACTGTTCGGTAAGGTGACTTTGGCAGATAAAGCCCATTCTATTATGTCTTGCCTCTACCTGATTCGTAAAATGGGTAGCTTTGTCGGCATAGGTCATTTCCTTTGAAATAATTTGGGCCAGACCGTTTTGCGTAGCTATCCAAGCGGTCCCTTCTACGTCCACGGCAATATCATTTACGTGGTTATGCGGTAACCATCTGCGGTTGGATCGGTAGAAGAATTTATCGTCTTCCACCCTAATGGCCCCGTTTTCGGTGCCAAACCACACCTGACCTGTTGGACCTGAAGCTACCGATGTAAAACGGTTGTAGGGCACCCCTTCCTTGCCGGTAAACAGCGTCCATTGTCCTTTCTCCAGGCGGCCTACGCCTTGTTTGGCACCAAACCACAATCGGCCTTTTGAGTCTACTGTGAGGGCCGCTACCTCTTTTAAGGCCCAACTGTAATTTTGGTCGTAAGGAAGTTCCTGTTTCCATTTGTTGTGGCCGATCTTTACGAAAAGTCCATTTTCACAACCCAGGTAGTTGGTGTTTCCGTAATTTGTTGCGGCAAGGACCTTTCCGGCTTCAATTGGCAGTCCCTTGTATTTAGGTAAGGGGGTAGGGGAATCACCGTTCTTTTTGGAGATCCATTTGGAATTTTTCCATTCATATTGCCCCGAGCTGGTAGTTGCCGTAGGAGTGTTGCCAACTATTGTTATTTGATCGATACTAGCTGTAGGTAGCCCTTCGGAAATACCGTTGATTACGGCAACATCCTGATAAAAGGTGGTCTCCTGTGCATAGATTCCGTAGGATAAATGAAGGATGAAGGCTAATGAAAATAGGATTCTATACATTTTGGTTTGCTTAAAGTTCGATGACAAAAATTTGTAAAGTGGGGGTATTCCCGTTTTTGGAAACCATTCGGTTATAGGCTATCTTCTTTCCATTGTGGGACCAGACGGGATTTTTTGGTGGATTTTGAGAGGGTTTGGTCAGGATTGTACTTTTTCCATTCTCCATTTTGAGGCCTACCAACGAATTCTGCCATACATAGACCAGGCGATGCTGTTTGGGGTGCCAACGCACGCCACCTTGAACGTCCGAGTCATGAAAAGTACGCTGAACAGCTTTTCCTCCCAAAGGGGAGATGGTGAATATTTGTTTAACGTTATGGTCATCTTTGGCTATGTAGGCCAGCAGACTGCCGTCATAGGAGGAACGTACAATACCTTCGCAACCGGGATATTGCTTATTGGCGGTAAAGGTAAGTCTACGTTGATGGGTTCCTTTAGGAGGGGCGGGCAAGCTGGTTTCGGTGCCTTCAAGGGCAGCGTCTCCGGGAAGGCTTATATCTTCCGGGATATCCACTATATAAACCTCATCTAGCTGTTCGCCTTTATTGTTTGTTGTGGTGCCAATAAAAGCCCTGGCCCTTTGGGTGTCTCCATCCGAATTTAGGTAACCCGAATGTCCAACCCAACTATCTCCGGCCGCCTTACTAATTTCATCGGAACCTGGTACAGGCTCAGGCACTACTTTTACCACGAGTGCACTGAACCATTCCCCAGAAAAATTCTCGCCGTTCTGTGATTCTGGAACACTTACAGCCTGGTGTTTTGTGGAAACGCCTATGGTTCTAAGATTGTGGGTAAGGCCGGTAGAATCTTCTAGTTTTTTCATAATGGCATCGTTATAGGTGTATCCTATCCATTTTCCATCACCACTAAATTCATGCCTGTGGGTACCCCCACGTAAGGCTCCTACGGTAAACGGAAAGGAAATGTCCCTGGCATCCATATAAATGGGCTGTCCAGGTCTGTCATCCCGAATGATTACTCCGGTTCTCCTCCATTGCTCGTAGGGTTTGTCCGGGGTACAATTCAGTAATCCATGAATAAAGACTACCTCATTGTTGGTATGGCTATAACTTACAGCTCCCACTCCAGGACCATAGGCCTTGTTCTGTTGTAGTTCGTACAAGACCACCTTGTCGCCTGTTTTTACATGTACCTTTTCAATTTTGCCATTGGCCCCAATACCACCTGTCTCCGTACGGGTATCATACACCAGCCATTCATCGTCCGGGGAAAAATTGTCATTGTTGTCCAAGTCGTGGTTGTAGCTAAGATCCTGGGTAATTTGCCTTTCCATTTTGTAATTATCTTGTCCACAAGCACTAAAAAGCATGGGTGTCATGAAGAGTAGGAGCATGGGTTTACTGTCTATATTTATATTCATGAGTATTTTTTTGGTGTCCATACTATTTACTTGGGCTGTTAATATTCAATTCTCAATCCTTGGTTTGAGGGGCGCTAATAACCCCTAAATACCTTCCCATCCAGTAGGGGAGCAGCCAGATATCCCCAGCCGAGAATTCCTCCGTACCATTTCTACCGCCGTCCAATGTGAACATATTGGCGTTATGTCTTTGTACGCGGCGCTCATCGGGAGGTAATACCTCTGTGGTTGTCTGTTCCCTAAAATTAGGTTCTAAAAAGGTGATATCTTTTCTATGGCTATTCTTCACCTCCCAGGCAACCATATCCATAGGGTGTTCCCTTAGGTACCAGGCCGCTTCCTCCAAGTCGAACTCCTGGGTGCCGGTAAGGGCGGTCATAATATTCCAGGCACCTTCTTTTTCAGGGCGTTCTATTTCCCAATGGTCAATAATAGCTTCCTTAAATTTAGTTTTAAGGGTGTCGTTAAAGGCATATCTATATAAGCCCCAATAGCCTACAAAGTACATTTCGTCATCGGAATGGTTCCAGGATTCGGACAGCATTTTGCTCCAATCATCGGCATCGTCCGGAGCCATGGCAACATCTTTCATGGGCCACATTAGATTGTCCAGATACCCGTGGTTATCCATTAGGTCGAAAGCTTTTTCCTTGTATTTTTCCTTTCCGGTAAAGTGATAGGCTGTTTGGAGCATGCCTATAATATTGGAGGCATTTATTTTGCGGTCTCCCACCATTTTGGGTCGCGCATTTACGTATTCCGGGTTCCAACGGCCCCAAGTGGTGGGTTTGCCATCAAAATCTACCATATACATATCATTTCTTACAATATGGCTCATAAGAGTGTCTATAAGTACAATGGCACGGTCCCTAAGGTCATTGTCCATTATTTCGGCCATAGCACCATAAGCAAAAATATGACCAATGGCCTCATCGCTACTGGTGGTGGATTTCCAATCCCATTCAGGGTCATCGGAATGTTGCCATCTGTCTGGATCGTGTAATTGATTTATATAACCACTGCGTTCAAAAGATCTGGAAGGAAATCCAGGAACGGGATTAATGCTGAACAACCTTTCCATGGCATCCATAGCTTCCCTACAGTTCTGAAGAGCATCTTCCGATTTGGTCACCGAGTACCGAAAAACCTCTCCTGCCAGGTACATGGTAGTCCAGAGTCCGTCGTTATCGGAATCGGAAAGTCGCCCTGTATCAAAATTACCATTATCCATATCCACTAGAGTGGCATTGAACCCTAGCCTTATATGCCTGTCCCGCACTTGTTTTTCATAGTATTGGGCTTTGTCATATAGTGTCATTTCCTTATATACGATTTGTCCCAGCCCTTCATCGGTCAATATTAGGATGGAACCATCGGTACCTTGGGATATATGTTTCACATTGTTGCCGGGCATCCAACGTTTTCCGTAGTAGTAATTAAATTTACCATCATCCTTTAACATAAATGCCCCTTTGGTAGAGCCAAACCACAGATGTCCGTCAATTTCTCCCACATAGTTGATTTCTGTCCATGGCAATTGGGTCTTTTTATCCCCAAATTGTTTGCCGGTTACGGCATCCACTTCAAAATAACCGTCCAGGGTGGTCAAGATCAAAGTATTGCCCAGAAGGGCAAAGGAGGTAAAATTACTCCCTTCATATACGGTTTTTAAGGTCTTGTCTTTTGGATTGAAGGCGGTTATGGAATTTTCCCCCAAAATCCAGTAGGATTTGGTTTTTGGGTCGAATTTGATGCTTATGGCCTTATCCTTGGACAGGGCTCCCTGCCAGCCACTATTATTTTTGGAAACATATTGTAGCGCCGTTCCATCACTGATCAAGAAATCAAAATCGCTTCCAGCAGCAAAAATATTTGCCTTGGGAAGTGTGTGATTTAGGTATAGGCTTCCGGCCCAAGCGTTGCTGAGTACGGCCTTGTCGTCCAAGTATACAAACTGTTGTTGATAGCTGGTCATGGCAACAATATTCTTATCCGCTATCGGACGGTATGTTTTATCCTTTAAAAGGATTCCAGGGTAAAGGAATTGCCCATCGTGCGTACGTAGAATGCCGTCCGTTGAGGCTACCTGTATAACCCCATTGCGGTCCATGAACGTACTGAATAACTGTAAGTCATCTTCTTGTTTGTCATATTTAATGCTGTAGTCCTGCAGGTAGGGTACATCCTCGTAAATGGGTAGGGATGCTGTAGTGGCTTCCCCTTTTGGGGCCTCTGAGCAGGATAGGCCCACTAGGAGTACGACCCATAATAAATTTCGAAAGCTTTTTCTCATGTCATTAAATATTTTGGTTGTAATAGGCAGTTGGTCTGTAACGAAATCATTGATAGGTGCTTATACAAATAATGGGATTACAGCCCTGTACAAATAAACCTTATTTGAATGTATTGGACTTCCTATATTTTACATGATTTACATCATATATTGACTTTATTATTCATTTCTTCTTTAAAATTTAAATAAAGTGTTAGAATAATTGAAATTTTGAAGATTTGGAAATTTACCAATGTAGCAATTGATTAATGTAGCAATGAATTAATGTACCAATGGATTAATTTGAAAATGGGATAATGTGAAGATTTGAAAATGGGTTAATGTGGTAATGAAGTAATGGTTTAATGTATCAATGTGTTAATTTGCTATCTGGCTTTTGGCCGAGGAACATAGATCATTGTTAATTGCAAATCGTTCTTTGCTTACGGAAAGGGATCAAGAACCTTGAGGGCAATGCCAAAGGTTTTTAATAACGGAAAATGACTTATCCCCACATGAAGGTTGACGCAACGAAAGGACCGGCCTATTTTCAATTTACTTAAGTGGTTATTATTGTTTTTTATAGGTTTTCGTGAATCTTCGATTTCGTCTTAAATCAAGTGGTTTTCACATTGGAAGGTGGAAGGCCTGCCTTCCGGTAGGCAGGCGTCCATAGAGCATTTCACCCAAGTGAAAGCGGCCTGGACGCCGAGGCCGTGGAAAGTGCGTAGATTTAAAGAAATTTAAAATCAGCTTGGCCCTGGCTACAGCTGGCTCCTCCTAACCACAAGGTACCCCGTACCTTGGTTATTCGGCCCTGGTCGTTTTTTATTCATGGGCTGGTCTATTGATTTTTAATGGTATTCATGAATGCTGCGCATTTGGGCGATGCAAAAAATGAACAGAACACAAAAATGAAATAATTTCGAAATATGAAAATGCACCAATGAATCAATGTGTTAATTTGCTATCTAGCTTTTGGCCGAGGAACACAGATCATTGCTAATTGTTCTTTGTTCTTTGCTCACGGAAAGGGATCAAGGACCTTGATGGCAATGCCAAAGGTTTTTAATAACGGAAAATGACTTATCCCCACATGAAGGTTGACGCAACGAAAGGACCGGCCTATTTTCAATTTACTTAAGTGGTTATTATTGCCTGCCTTCGGCAGACAGGTTTTTTATAGGTTTTCGTGAATCTTCGATTTCGTCTTAAATCAAGTGGTTTTCACATTGGAAGGTGGAAGGCGTCCATAGAGCATTTCACCCAAGTGAAAGCGGCCTGGACGCCGGGGCTGTGGAAAGTGCGTAGATTTAAAGAAATTTAAAATCAGCCTGCCCCGACTACAGCTGGCTCCTCCTAACCATGAGGTACCCCGTACCTTGGTTGTTCGGCCCTGGTCATTTTTTATTCATCGGCTGGTCTATTGATTTTTAATGGTATTCATGAATGCTACGCATTTGGGCGATGCAAAAAATGAACAGAACATAAAAATGAGATAATGTGAAAATTTGAAGATTTGGAAATTTACCAATGTAGCAATGAATTAATGTAGCAATGAATCAATGTATCAATAAGTCAATGTACTAATGGGGTATATTTTGGAAGAATTCGTCATTGCGAGGTTACGAAGCAATCACTCTACAGGAAGGAGCACCTAGTTATATTACTTTCACCATAAGACTTTAGTCCAGCCTCTAAAATCTAAATCTAGCCTCCCAATACTATGCATCAACAATCACTCAGGTACACCCCAACGGCCAGTCCGCCTTCCGAGGTTTCCTTGTATTTGGTATTCATATCCTTGGCCGTTTCCCACATGGTGTTCACTACTTTGTCCAAAGGTACTCTGGCATTGGCGGGGTCGGAGTCCAACGCCAATTCTGCCGCGTTGATCGCTTTTATGGCCCCCATACAGTTGCGTTCTATGCATGGAATTTGGACCAATCCGCCAATGGGATCACAGGTAAGGCCCAGATGGTGTTCCATGGCAATTTCTGCCGCCATGAGTACTTGTTCCGGACTACCTCCCATAAGTTCTGTCAGCGCTGCGGCGGCCATGGCGGACGATACGCCAATTTCGGCCTGACAGCCACCCATGGCCGCGGAAATGGTAGCCCCCTTTTTAAAAATACTGCCAATTTCGCCCGCCACCAGCAGAAACTTTTTAATGTGTTCAAAATTGGCATCGTGGTTTTCTATGACCATATAGTACATGAGCACCGCAGGTATTACCCCAGCACTGCCATTGGTAGGAGCCGTGACCACTCTGCCCAGGGATGCATTTACTTCATTGACGCTTAGGGCAAAGCAGCTTACCCATTTCAGGATGGAACGGAATTTTACTTCGGTCTTTCTTATGGTAAGCAGCCATTCCTGAGGAGTGGTATAGGGGAGGTGGCCCTTCAGTTTTTGGTGGGTGTCATAGGCCCTTCTCCGCACATTGAGTCCGCCAGGCAGATTCCCCTCGGTATGGCAGCCTATGTACATACACTCCAACATGGTGTCCCAGATATGTTGCAGACCTTGGTCTATTTCCGAATTGGAACGCAGGGAACGCTCATTCTCCAATACGAGTTCGGAAATGGACTTATTTTCTTTTTTGCAAGTAGCCAATAAGTCCGTTCCCTTTTCTACAGGAAAGGGGAAGGCCTTAAAAACTTCCATTTTCTTTTTGGAACGCTTAAGTTCTTCCTTTACCACAAAGCCTCCTCCTATGGAATAGTAGGTTTCCTTAATTTGCTTGCCATTGGCCAAGCTGGCCCTAAAGATCATCCCGTTGGCATGAAAGGGGAGAAATTCCCTTTTAAATAGGATATCCAATTTGGGATCGAAAGGAATTTCCAGGGAATTGTTCAAAAGCAGTTTTTTGCTTTCTTGAATTCCATTTATTATCCCACTTATATTTTCTATGGGAATGCTGACCGGATCGGCTCCGGTAAGGCCCAACATAATGGCCAGGTCGGTGGCGTGGCCTTTTCCTGTCAGGGAAAGGGAACCATATACCTCCGCCTGGAGATGGGTAATGGTATGAAATACGTTCTTTTCCCGTAGTTCGCCAATAAATCGTTCTGCGGCACGCCATGGGCCTAAAGTGTGGGAGCTGGAGGGGCCGACACCAATTTTGAGCATGTCGAAAACACTAATGCATTCCATTTTCCAATAGGTTAAATTTTTAGGGTAAATATAGGATTATATATTGGGAAATATACCAAGGTGCTAATGGAGTTAATGGTTTAATGTATCAATGAATTAATGTAGCAATGTACCAATGGATTAATTTGAAAATGGGATAATGTGAAGATTTGAAGATTTGGAAATTTGAAAATGTAGCAATGAGTCAATGTACTAATGTAATAATGAATCAATGGGTTAATTTGAAAATGGGATAATGTGAAGATTTGAAAATGCACCAATGAACCTGCTATGCGAAGTCTCCCGACTTCGGACTACTCCTGCCGAAAACGCGGGACACGCCTGCCCAGGGGAAGGAACTTTTTTTCGTAGTTTCAAAAATCTAGAATGTTGAACCAACAAACTATTGGCTTTTGGCCGAAGAACACAGATCATTGCTAATTGTTAATTGCAACTTTCATTCCCTGATCTTTAGTTTTCTGGAAGGTTCCCGCCCATGCCCATGAACAAGAATGGAGTCGGTTGTAATACGGACCTTGGCAAAGGCGGAGGTGTTATCGGTATCTACCATGCCCTTAAAGGTGAGGTAATGTACCCCATGGCGTTGGGCGTAATCGCCATTATGGTTATGCCCGTTAAAATAAAATTTCACATTGGGGTATTGGTCTATAAGTGATAGAAATTGTGGACTGTTCCATAATCTGTGCACCTTGTCTTCCCCGAGTACGGGAAAATGACAGTAAAATCCAACCTTTTCATTATTTTTTAGGGCCAATATCAACTCGTTTTCCACCCATTTAAGCTGTTCCAAACTTAAACCCCCGTTCCAAGTTTGGAGGTTGGGCGGTTTGGATTTGGAGAGAAGGGTAAATAAGGAATCGGTCTGTGCCAACTTTTCCTCGGTAATGGCACCTTGATAACTAAGATCGTTCCCGTCCAGGACAATGAATCGCCAATTTTGTTCCACAAAGCTGTAATACCGTTGTTTCAGGTTCATTTTATGGGGCACCAAAGGTTTTAAGGAATCGGCAACACTAAAATCATGATTGCCCAATACCTGGTATTTCTTGGTTTTTAGCTTGTTCCAGATGGGACCAACGGTATCAAAACTACTAAAATCCCTATCGATGAAATCGCCCAAATGAATGGCGTAATCCAAGGGGGCATTGTTAAGGCTATCTACTGCATTTTGCAGTTTTCCCGGGGAGTTTTTATAAAACCGGGAGCTAGTGGATTCACAGTGGCAATATTGGCAGTCCGCCACAATGCCGATGGCCAGGTCCTGGTCCAAACCAGCTTTCGGGTCCTTGGAACCACAACTTAAAAGGGTGGTCAAGATGAAGGCCGATTTAATTTTTTGAAGGAGGTTCATAGAATAGTGGTGTTCTGATGGATTTGATTCTTAAAACCAAATATAATTGATTTTGGATTAAGGAAGATTCAGGAGGGTGGTGAGTTAATTTGAAAATGTGATAATGTGAAGATTTGAAAATGAGATAATGTGAAAATTTGATGATGTGGAAATGTAGCAATGTAGCAATGAATCAATGGGTTAATTTGAAAATGTAGCAATGTATCAATGAGTCAATGTACTAATGTATTAATTTGAAAATGTAGCAATGTAACAATGAGTCAATGTGTTAATTTGCTTTCTAGCTTTTGGCCGAGGAACACAGATCATTGCTAATTGCTAATTGTTCTTTGCTTATGGAAAGGGATCAAGGACCCTGCTATGCGAAGTCTCCCGACTTCGGACTACTCCCACCGAAAACGCGGGACAGGCCTGCCTTTGTCGGTAGGCTCGAATTGACGAACTTTGGACTTTGAACATTATAACTTTCCACTCTACAACTGCATACCGCCACCGCTCACTGCTCAATTGCCTATTGCCTTGTGGCTATCGACTAAATTAACGGCCACTGAAGACTGTTCATGTTTAGCTACTTGTGAGATTTCTCCTCCCGTTGGTCGTTCGAAATGACCATCTTCTTTGAACTTTATATCATTGAACATTATAGCTCAACAGTGCCTACTAAAACTGTTCACTAACTACTGACCACTGATTACCCCTGCTATGCGAAGTCTCCCGACTTCGGACTACTCCCGCCGAAAATGCGGGACACGCCTGCCTTTGTCGGTAGGCTCGAATTGACGGACTTTGGACTTTGAATATTATAACTTTCCATTCTACAACTGCATACCGCCACTGCTCAATTGCCTATTGCCCCCTGCTATGCGAAGTCTCCCGACTTCGGACTACTCCCGCCGAAAACGCGGGACAGGCCTGCCTTTGTCGGTAGGCTCGAATTGACGAACTTTAAACTTTGAACATTATAACCCTGCTATGCGAAGTCTCCCGACTTCGGACTACTCCCGCCGAAAACGCGGGACACGCCTGCCTTTGTCGGTAGGCTCGAATTGACGAACTTTGGACTTTGAATATTATAACTTTCCACTCTACAACTGCATACCGCCACTGCTCAATTGCCTATTGCCTTGTGGCTATCGACTAAATTAACGTCCACTGAAGACTGTTCATGTTTAGCTACTTGTGAGATTTCTCTTCCCGTTGGTCGTTCGAAATGACCATCTTCCTGAACTTTATATCATTGAACATTATAGCTCAACAGTGCCTACTAAAACTGTTCACTAACTACTGACCACTGATTACTGTTTACTCCTCCCCCCTGCTATGCGAAGTCTCCCGACTTCGGACTACTCCCGCCGAAAACGCGGGACAGGCCTGCCTTTGTCGGTAGGCTCGAATTGACGAACTTTGGACTTTGAATATTATAACTTTCCACTCTACAACTGCATACCGCCACTGCTCAATTGCCTATTGCCTTGTGGCTATCGACTAAATTAACGGCCACTGAAGACTGTTCATGTTTAGCTACTTGTGAGATTTCTCCTCCCGTTGGTCGTTCGAAATGACCATCTTCTTTGAACTTTATATCATTGAACATTATAGCTCAACAGTGCCTACTAAAACTGTTCACTAACTACTGACCACTGGTTACTGTTTACTCCTCCTCCGAATCCCCCCTGCTATGCGAAGTCTCCCGACTTCGGACTACTCCCGCCGAAAACGCGGGACACGCCTGCCTTTGTCGGTAGGCTCGAATTGACGAACTTTAAACTTTGAATATTATAACTTTCCACTCTACAACTGCATACCGCCACCGCTCACTGCTCAATTGCCTATTGCCTTGTGGCTATCGACTAAATTAACGGCCACTGACCACTGACTACTGATTACTGACCACTGATTACTGTTCATTGCTTATTGTAATAGCGGCGACTTTCAACTTTTAGACCTTAACAAAAAAAAGCATTAGTGATTGCAATGGATAGCTCCCAATAGGGGACATTGAAAAGGACACTATTGGGACTAGTAATGGAAAGCACGACCCCTTGGCATATTTTTGGCCAAGGGGGAATGCCCAAATTGGCCTGTATGTATGCATTATCTGGTCAATTGCAGGGATGGTTCTGACACCTTGTCATATTTTTTGTCATGGCACAATCATTGACTTATTAGACCCGAGTGCTAAAAAGATTTTTCAACACAGTAAATATATAAACATGAGTAAAATTATTGGAATAGATTTAGGAACAACAAACTCTTGCGTTTCGGTTATGGAGGGTAACGAAGCTGTTGTAATCCCAAACGCAGAAGGTAAGAGAACTACTCCATCTGTCATTGCTTTTGTAGAGGGTGGCGAAATTAAAGTAGGAGATCCTGCCAAAAGACAGGCAGTTACTAATCCAAATAAAACCATTTATTCCATAAAACGTTTTATGGGTAATAAGTACTCCGAATCCACCAAGGAAACGGAAAGGGTGCCCTATAAAGTGGTAAAAGGAGATAACGATACCCCAAGGGTAGATATAGACGGACGTTTATATTCCCCTCAGGAACTTTCGGCAATGATCCTTCAGAAAATGAAGAAAACGGCGGAAGACTATTTAGGACAGACTGTTAGTAGAGCGGTAATTACCGTTCCTGCCTATTTTAACGATGCGCAAAGACAAGCTACCAAGGAGGCCGGTGAAATAGCCGGACTTACCGTAGAAAGAATTATTAACGAACCTACCGCAGCTTCTTTGGCCTACGGTATGGACAAAAAGGACACGGATCAAAAAATAGTGGTTTTCGATTTTGGTGGAGGTACACATGATGTTTCCATCCTGGAATTGGGAGACGGTGTTTTTGAAGTATTGGCTACCGATGGGGATACCCACTTGGGTGGTGATGACGTGGATCAAAAAATAATCGACTGGTTGGCCGATGAGTTCAACAAGGAAGAAGGGATAGACCTACGTAAGGATGCCATGGCATTGCAACGTTTGAGAGAGGCTGCCGAAAAGGCAAAAATTGAGTTGTCGTCTTCAGCGCAGACCGAAATTAACCTTCCTTACGTTACCGCTACGGCCTCAGGACCTAAGCATTTGGTACGTACCTTGACCAAGGCCAAGTTTGAGCAATTGATTGATGATTTGGTTAAACGTACCATTGAGCCTTGTAATACAGCCCTAAAAGCGGCCGGTTTAAGCAAGAGCGATATAGACGAAATTATTTTGGTGGGTGGTTCTACCAGGATTCCTGCCGTACAGGATGCGGTTGAGAAGTTCTTTGGCAAGAAGCCTTCCAAAGGGGTTAACCCAGATGAGGTGGTTGCCGTAGGTGCCGCTATACAAGGTGGGGTATTGACAGGAGATGTGAAAGACGTACTGCTTTTGGACGTTACACCACTTTCCTTAGGTATTGAAACTATGGGTAGTGTTATGACCAAATTGATTGAGGCCAACACCACCATCCCTACCAAAAAATCGCAAATTTTCTCTACGGCAGCGGACAATCAGCCATCGGTTGAGATCCACGTGCTACAGGGAGAGCGACCAATGGCCAAGGATAACAAGACTATCGGTCGTTTCCATTTGGACGGTATTCCACCAGCACAAAGGGGAACCCCACAGATTGAAGTTACCTTTGATATCGACGCCAATGGTATTATAAAAGTATCGGCTACCGATAAGGCTACCAACAAATCCCAGGACATTAGAATTGAGGCTTCTTCTGGATTGACAGAGGAAGAGATCAAAAAGATGAAAGCGGAAGCGGAAGCCAATGCGGAAGCGGATAAAAAAGCGAAGGAAACCGCCGATAAATTGAACGAGGCCGATGGAATGATCTTCCAGACCGAAAAGCAATTGACCGAGTTTGGCGATAAATTATCCGAGGATAAGAAGAAACCAATTGAGGATGCCTTGGCAGAGCTTAAAAAAGCCCATGAAGCTAAGGATTTGGCCCTGATCACTCCAGCGTTGGACAAGATCAACGAGGCTTGGAAAGTGGCTTCGGAGGAAATGTACAAAGCCCAGGCGGAAGCACAGCAAGGTGCCCCGGCAGGTGACGCCGATACAGCATCTTCCAACGGGGATGCCAAAGAAGCGGATAACGTGGAAGACGTAGATTTCGAAGAAGTGAAATAAGAATTTCTATTATATACTACAAACCCCTCTCAAGCAATTGATGGGGGTTTTTTTTGATTTGAAAATGAGATAATGTGAAGATTTGAAGATTGGTGGCTATTTCGGAGTTATGACGCCACCATTTTCGGTCAAATTGCGCCACTTTGAAAGATCTTACAATTATAAAAAAAATTTAGGTTTATATACTCTTTAAAGTTCCTTTTCTTAATGATTCAC
>NZ_JASWIM010000052.1:0-25718 GCF_030291335.1 Arenibacter flavimaris | reverse complement strand
TAATGCCAAAGTAAAGGCTTTTAGATCACAATTTAGGGGAGTCAGGAATACGGAATACTTCTTATATCGCTTGATTAAATTATATTCTTAAAATGGTAAAAACCCAGATTTCGGACTTGATCCAAAAAAAGCACGCTGAAAGCACGCTGAAAATTAAAAAAGGCAGCTACATTTTCATGTAACTGCCTGATTATCAAGCTCCCCCTCTTGGGCTCGAACCAAGGACCCTCTGATTAACAGTCAGATGCTCTAACCAACTGAGCTAAGGAGGAGTGTATTTTTATCGCCTAAGCGGGTGCAAATATAAATGTTTTTTCAAATACGCCAAACAAATAATGGCTGATTTGCACCTAAATTTCAAAAATATTTAATTCCCCTACATAAACTTCTTGATGATATTCCAGATATCATTGCCGAATACCACTGCCATGAGCCCCATAAGTATAACGAAACCAATTATTTGACCCGTTTCCAAGACTTTTTCGCTTGGCTTTCTTCCTGAAATTATTTCGTATAACAAAAACATTACATGCCCCCCGTCCAATGCCGGAATAGGCAGAATATTTAAAAATGCCAACCAAACCGAGAACATGGCCATAAAATTCCAAAAGAAGGTCCAATTCCAAGTTTCCGGCATCAATTCCACAATTCCTATTGGCCCTTTCACCTGTTTGTAAGCACCCGTCTTGGTGTTGAAGATTACCTTAAACTGCCTTATTTGATCCGTCAATACCTGAATGGTACGTTTATAACCTGCCGGGATAGCTTCCAGGAAACTATAATTATCGGTAACCCTAAGATCGGTAATATCCAACTCTATCCCTATTTTGGCCTCTTCGGGAACCGTCAAGCCCAAATGTTTCGTAGTCCCGTTCCTCAAAACGCTAATGTCCAATTCTTGATTGGCAGAGCTCTGAATTTTTGTTACCAATTCATCCCAAAACTCTGTAGACTCCCCATTTACCCCTATAATTGCATCTCCTGGCAACAAGCCCGCTTTTTCGGCTACAGAATTGGGAACCACTTTAGCGATAATCGCTTTTTTTCTGTAATCCAAGAAGTTCTTTCCCTGGGTTGCAAAAACGGTCTCCTTTCCTTCATCCGACAATGGTACGGTAATTTCCCGACCGTCCCTTTTAACCGTTACCTCATCCCCAAGTATGATATCTAAAACTGTCTCTTTGAATTTTCTGGTCTTCTTATCATCCACCATCAAAATTTGATCCCCGGTCTTCAACCCCAACTGTTCCCCTATGGAGTCTACCAGAATACCATATTTTAAATTATCGGACGGAATATAGGTATCACCATTACTTGCCAACATTGTAGTATAGATCACCCAAGCCAACAAAAAGTTTACAATAACCCCACCTGTCATAATAATTAAACGTTGCCATGCCGGCTTGGAGCGGAATTCCCAAGGCTGCGGCTCCTGCTTCATTTGCTCGGTGTCCATGCTCTCATCTATCATCCCCGCTATCTTTACATAGCCTCCTAAGGGCAACCAGCCAATTCCGTATTCCGTATCCCCTATTTTCTTCTTGAAAAGAGAAAACTTCACATCAAAAAATAAATAGAACTTTTCTACCTTGGTCTTAAAATATTTTGCCGGAAGAAAATGGCCCAATTCATGAAGAATTACCAAAATGGATATGATGAGTACAAACTGTACAATCTGTATTGTTATCGTCATTAAGTATTTTTTTAAACTTTAAAAACGCACAAAAGTACATTATTACATGGTCTTAAAAAAAAATCTATTCCCCCTAAGGGCCTTTTTAAGAAACATTTAGTAGGGATCACCGTTTAGTTACTTGAAATATATAGGTTTCTAACCTACCTTTGTCAAAAAAAAATGCGTTCGTTTTTTGCCAAATTTAAATTCTTCGGCATAGTGCTTCTGATAATATCGGGAGTAATCATTTCCCTCTTTTATAATGCCCTGCAACCTAAAAAAATACTGCCGGTATATCAACCTGCCATGGTTAATTTCGAATTGGTGGACAGCACCCTGCAACACGTTAAAAAATACCACACCATTGCCGATTTCGCCTTGACCAATCAAAATGGGAAAATGGTGACCCAAAAGGACTACCACAACAAAATTTATATAGCCGATTTTTTCTTTACCACCTGCCCCACTATTTGTCCCATTATGACAAAAAATATGGCCGGCCTTCAAGATAAAATTATGAACGACAAGGATGTTCTCCTGCTTTCCCATTCGGTGACGCCGGACATTGACTCCGTTCCCCAACTAAAAAAGTACGCCTTGGAAAAAGGGGTTATGGATAACAAATGGAATTTGGTCACCGGAGACAAGCAACAGATCTATGAACTTGCCCGAAAATCCTACATGGCCGTTAAGACCGATGGCGATGGAGGTCCATACGATATGATACACACAGAGAATTTTGTCCTAGTAGATAAGGAACGTAGGATAAGGGGATTCTATGACGGTACCAGTTCGGAAGACATGGAAAAATTACTAACCGATCTGGAAATATTGAAATCGAGCTACAAAGAATGACAATGTTCCCTAAGGCAATACAGTTAATTATAATGTAGTAATGATATGTGGCTTTTCCTATTCCAAAACCTTAATTCCCGGCTTTGTTTCTTTGAAAATAATAGCTTCTACCCTTCATTCCGAAGCAACCGGACTTTTAAGCATCAACTTTTTATTATTTTACCTCCTTACTTCATCTTTTTCTTTTATTTTTGTGCTTAATTAAAATCAATCTAAATAAAAATTGACTACAACCGTAGCACATTTAAGGAGAGGGCAAAAGGGAATCATCAAGGAATTTGCCGATGGAATACTCCCTATTAAACTGTTGGAATTGGGTTGCCTCCCCGGCAACGAAATAGAATTGGTACAGGTGGCCCCTCTTAAAGACCCGATTTATATTAACGTTAACGGTACACATATCGCTATCAGACGTTCCATGGCTGCCTTAATAGAGTTAGAAATTATTGAAGATTCTCCACTATGAGCAAACAGATCAAGGTTGCGCTTATAGGCAATCCCAATACTGGTAAAACCTCGGTTTTTAACCAGCTTACCGGATTAAAACAAAAAGTTGGTAACTACCCGGGCATAACCGTAGAGAAAAAGGAAGGGGTCTGTAAACTTCCGCGTGGTGTAAAGGCCCATATATTGGATTTACCAGGGACCTACAGCCTTAATACCACCTCCCTGGATGAAAGTGTGGTGGTAGAACTTTTGCTCAACAAAAATGACAAGGATTTTCCGGACGTTGCCGTAGTCATCAGCGACGTGGAAAACCTAAAAAGAAACCTGCTTCTTTTTACACAAATCAAGGATCTTAAAATTCCTGTTATCCTGGTCATCAATATGGCCGACCGTATGTCCAGAACGGGTATTTCCCTGGATATAGAATTACTGGAAGAAAAGCTTGATACCAAAATTGCATTGGTAAGTACTAGAAAAGGAACGGGTATTGACCGAATTAAGGAACTGATCGCCGACTATAAAAACCTATCCATAACCCCCAATGTGGATACAACGGTAATTGCACCCGAGTATTTCGAAAAATTGAAATCAACCTTTCCAAAAGAAGATCTTTATAAACTATGGCTGGTAATTACACAGGATGTTAATTTTATGCCCATTGAAAAGAATCCAATTACCATTGCCGCCTCTTTTGCCACCAAATCCAAATCCGAGTTAAAAAGACTTCAACAGAAGGAAACCATTCTTAGGTATCAATTTATAAATGGCATCCTAAAGCAAGCCTATATGGTAGACATAAATGCCGCCAAAGGTCTCAGGGCCACCTTGGACAAGATTTTGACCCATAAAATATTCGGATATCTTATCTTTTTCGTTATCCTATTGACAATATTTCAAGCCATTTATGACTGGAGCAGCTACCCAATGGATTTTATTGATGAATCCTTTGCTTCTGCCAGTGAATGGGTAAAGGACTCATTGCCTCCTGGCGTATTTACCGATTTGATAGCGGAAGGAATTCTCGCCGGAATAGGAGGGATCGTTATTTTTATTCCCCAGATCGCCTTTTTGTTCTTTTTTATTGCCCTCTTGGAGGAATCTGGCTATATGAGCCGGGTTGTATTTTTAATGGACAAATTGATGCGCCCGTTTGGTTTAAGCGGCAAGAGCGTTGTCCCCTTAATATCGGGAACGGCCTGTGCAATTCCTGCTATTATGGCTACTAGGACCATTGAGAACTGGAAGGAGCGACTTATTACCATTTTGGTAACCCCCTTTACCACCTGCTCGGCCCGGTTACCGGTATATTTGATCATTATTGCCCTGGTTATACCCGAAGGAAGGTTTTTGGGACTAAGCTATCAGGCATTGACCTTAATGCTCCTATACCTTATAGGATTTGGAGCAGCTATATTTTCTGCGATGATCTTGAACAAGATCATGAAGATCAAGAGCAAGACCTTTTTTGTCATGGAAATGCCCAATTACAAGCTCCCACTCGTCAAGAACGTTATTTATACCGTTTGGGAAAAAACCAAAAGCTTTGTATTGGGAGCCGGTAAAATTATTTTGGCCATCTCCATCATATTGTGGTTTTTGGGGTCCAATGGGTTTTCGGATAATTTTGCCAATGCCGAAGAAATTGTAAGGGAGCAAATTGAAAAACAAGGGTTTTCGGATTTCAACAACACCAATATTGAAAGTACCTTGGCTTCCTATAAATTGGCCTTACAGGATAGCATTGGAAAAAATGTCTATGCTATGGATCAGGCAGCATTACAAGATTCTATAAGATTAAAGGAAATCACCTTACAGGAAAAGGCCACCAATCAGGAAATTGCCAGTTATAAACTGGAAAACTCCTATATGGGCTATATGGGCAAGGCTATAGAACCTGTGGTGCGCCCATTGGGTTACGATTGGAAAATTGGTATTGCGGTCCTTACTTCCTTTGCGGCAAGGGAAGTCTTTGTTGGCACCTTGGCTACCATCTATAGTGTGGGCAGTGATGAGGAGGATACCATTAAAAATAGAATGGCGGCCGAAATAGATCCAAGAACAAAAAGGCCCCTATTTAATTTGGCCTCTGGCATTTCCCTCTTACTTTTCTATGCCTTCGCCATGCAGTGCATGAGTACGTTGGCCATAGTAAAAAGGGAGACAAACACCTGGAAATGGCCAGCTGCACAACTGGTATTTATGAGTCTTTTTGCGTATATTGTAGCTTTGATAGCCTACCAACTTTTAAAGTAATCAGGATATTAAAAAAAGAAAAAATATAACGGACCATGGTTCCAATAGGTAAATAATTACTTTTATCTGTTCCAGGTTCAAAACGAGTAACAACAATGAGTATTCTTCAACACATACTGGTCTATATCACAGTAGCCTTGGCATTCGGGTATCTCGTAAAGAAATTCCTGTTGCCAAAATCTTTGTTTGCAGGAAAAAAACGCAGTTCCAAAACCTGTGGTGATGGGGATTGTGGTTGCCATTAATCTTGTAATACTGCCTATCCAATATAGTAAACACCCATTGCGATTGGCAGAGAAACTGTAAAATTGTGTCTTAAATTATTCACAAGTCCATTGCATTCAGAAATCCAATTCCTTAATTTGGTGTTCATTAGATGACTTGTATGCGCAATTTTAAGACCTTATTCCCTTTTGTTTTGGCAGCCTTCGGATTCAACTGCATTCAGGCCCAAGTTGTTACCTCCGTTGTAAAAGACTCCGCTACCCAACAACCTATTCCATACGCTACAATTTTACTGGCCAATAAAAAAGGGGTAATTACCAATGAGGAAGGACGTTTTAGTTTACTATTGGACCCAAACACCAAGGAAACCGACTCCCTTTTTATTTCGTGCATGGGTTATGAAAGTTTGGGCAAGCCTTTGAACGAATTTAAGGAAAGCGTTATTTTTCTAAGTGCAAAACCCATCGCACTAAATCCTGTAATAGTCAGCAACAAACAATATACTGCGGAAGAACTCATTGAACAGGTAAAAATCAATATCGACAGAAATTACAGTACCAATCTCACCAAAAAACGAGTGTTTTTCAGGGATTCCTACCATCAAAACCTCACCAAATCCAATTACACCTTTAAAGAATCCACCATAGATGCCCTCAACGAGAGATTCTTGGACAGTGTACTAAATTCCATCCCAAGGAAATCCAGTCGTTACACTGAGATTCTGGGCGACTTTTATGGGAATTATGAAAAGGACAATCAAAAGCTTACACTGATTAAAGCTTCGGAACTTTATGATAAGCAAAGTGAATTGGACCTCACATCGTTGGAAGAAAAGTTCAATGACATCCTAAAGAAAAACATAAAGCCCGATTCCTATTTCAAAATTAAATCGGGCTTATTTGGCACCAAAGTGGACGCGGACGAATTTATGACCTTCAAAACCGATTCTACCGATGCCGAGGCCCTGAAAAAGGAACTGGCAGAAAAGAAAAAAAAGGAGGAAGACCGCAAGAAGAATTTTGCTTCCTTTAAAAAGGGAAGTTTGGGGAAAATTATGGAAAAACAATTCTTTCTAAAGGATTCCGACCTCAACTTCATCAACAAAGACAATCGCTACCATTTTAAAATGATAGATTTTACCTATTGGGGAGATGATGCTGTGTATATTTTGGATTTTGAGCCAAAAAGGGGTGCGGACTACAAGGGGAGGCTATATATCAATGCCGATGATTTTGCCATTATCCGCTTGGATTACAACAACGTTAAATCTTTAAGAACCTTCAAGCTTTTAGGGATTTCCTTGGACCAATATTTGGACAGGGGCAAAATGATCTTCTCGAAAAATGAAGATGGTTTTTATCATTTACGATATTTGGAAGAAGAAATGGGGGCTAAAGTTGGTATAAAAAGACCTTTAAAGATTATTGAACTCAACAAACGAGTAAAAGGAAGGAACAAACAAAATGAGCTTTACATAAAATTGGATATGGCAAGCAGTGGCATCAATAAGCACGAACTGATCCTTTTCGACACCCAAGAAATAACCTCACAGGAATTCAATGCAATTAAGGAGGACAACAGCGTACTACCCACGTACATGCCCAACTACGATCCAGAATTTTGGAAGGGATATAACATATTGGAGCCCAACCAGGCCATTAAGGATTTTACGGCCCAAGTAGAGGTTGATTAGATGCTACACTAAATTCTGAACAAAGGAATAGAGCATCAATGTCCATCCTATTACCAATAACAATCCACCCAACGGGGTTATTGGCCCCAGAAATTTTAGCTTTTTTCCTTTGGCAGCACTAATGGAAAGTCCATAAATACTAAAGGAAAAAAGAAATACCCCCATAATAAGGCAATAAACCATATAACGTTCCAAGGTAGTTTCAAGATTAAAATTAAATCCTATTACCAGCAATAAAATGGCATGGTACATTTGATACTTCACCCCTGTTTCAAAGCTTTTTAACTGTTGTTCGTTCATGGTCTTTTTTAAGGCATGTGCCCCAAAGGCACCAAAAACTACCGCTAAAAGACCGTATAGGGAGCCCATTACATGTACTAAAAGAACCATAGAGCTATTTTTTAGGGGGATTAATTTTGTTGGATAAAAACCGATACATTGCTTCGGTTTCCGTACTATCGGGCATGTTTAAAAATAGTTTCATGGAATCTTGATATACCAACCTTATTTTGGGCTGGGAAAGTCGGTCCACATAAACATACACCTTATTTTTACTTAGACTATCCTCTTTAAAAACACCTTTTTCCCTTTCCTTCACGGAAAATCCATTGATGCGTTCCATGGAAGGTATCTTTTCCACCATGGTAACACTATCCATTTCTACATATGGGATTTTAACGAAATAGATTCCGGATAATATTTCCAACTCCTCCTTTTCTGTCTTTATCCAATTTTTGTAATGTGCCGTAAATGCCAAGGCTACAACAATTATCGTAATTACGATTAGCAAGTTGAGCAACCAATGTTTTTTTTCAGTATTTCCCATAATTTAAATGAAGATAGAGATTACAACAATCAAACCAAAATATTTCAACTTAGGCCCACATCGAGCGTCATCATAATTATAAATCCCCCTATAAAACCCATGGTGGCTATATCCGTATACTTATCCTGTTGGGTTTCCGGGATTACCTCTTCCACCACAACAAATATCATAGCCCCTGCCGCAAAAGCTAGTGCATAGGGCAAAATAGGTTGAAAAGTAAGAACCGCCCAAGCTCCCAATACTGCAGCGATAGGCTCTACCAAAGCTGAAGCCTGACCGTACATAAAGCTCTTTCTTCTACTTAGGCCCTGCCGTCTTAACGGCATGGCAACAGCAAAACCTTCGGGGAAATTCTGAAGCCCAATTCCAAGTGCCAGGGCAACCGCCCCTCCAATGCTGGCCCCTTCAAAACCAGCGGCCACACCGCCAAACAATACCCCAACAGCAAGTCCTTCAGGTATATTGTGCAAGGTGATTGCCAAAGTTAATAAAGTGGTTCTATGCCAAGGGGTTTTAATCCCTTCCTTTTCATTTTCCTTAAAATTGATATGCAAATGCGGCAAAACCTTATCCAAGCCAAAAAGAAACAATGCCCCCATAAGAAATCCAACCGCTGCCGGAACAACTTTTACAAACCCTTCCCCAGGGCTCATTTCTATTCCCGGGGCCAAAAGACTCCAAAAACTGGCCGCTACCATAACACCCCCGGTAAAGCCCAACATACCATCCAACACTGCTCGGTTCATGGTCTTAAAGAAAAAGACCAGGGCAGCTCCCAAAGCCGTTAATCCCCACGTAAATAAAGTGGCATAAAAAGCAGCCAAAATGGGGTCAATAGCTTCAAAATAATCAATAACCTCCTTCATAATTATTCTCTTGCTTTAATATATAAATTGGAAGCAATGACATGTGAAATTTGCATTTTTCTACCATCAATTTCAATATTCAACGAACCGTCGAACTCTTCAATTTCAATTACCTTTATCCGGTTTCCCAAAGCTATGCCGTTTTTATCCAAAAATTTTAAAAAGGTAGCGGAGGAGTCCTTGACCCCAACACATACACCTCCCGTATTTACCGGAACTTCACTCAACAACTCCCTATCCCGTTCCTTAAATCCACCATTCTTATCAGGTATGGGATCTCCGTGTGGATCAAACTTGGGAAATGCCAAAAGTCTATCAAGACTATCAATTAGTTTGTCGCTCTTAATATGTTCCAATTGCTCCGCCACTTCGTGCACCTCATCCCAGGAAAAATCCAACTTCTCCACTAAAAATACCTCCCAAAGCCTATGCTTTCTAATAATATTCAACGCCGTTTTGTTACCCAAGTCGGTTAAGGAAACCCCCTGGTAACGCTTGTAGTTCACCAGATCCTTTTCGGACAGTCTCTTGATCATATCCGTAACCGAAGAAGGTTTGGTTTCCATTAGTTCGGCAATAGCATTGGTGGCTACTTCCTGGGTACCCTTTCTTCCCAAATGAAAAATAGTTTTTATATAGTTTTCTTCCGAACGTGTCATTAAATACTTCTTTATACAAAAATACATTTTTATTTATAAAAACAAATTTTTAGATTTGTCTAAAATTAATTTTATACCAATGAAAAACATATTGTTGTCCAGTCTTCTTTTACCTCTTTTAAACCTTTATTCACAAACCACAACCCTAGCAGGTAAGGTCATGTCCCAAGGAGAAGCTTTGCCCTGGGCCACTATACAACTTAAGGATACACAGATAGGCTCCACTACAAATGAAGCGGGACAGTACCTCCTTGAAGCGCCTTATGGAACCTATACCGTGGAATGCAAAAGCATAGGATACAAAGCCGTGCAAAAAATAATTACCCTTAACAACTCCCTTCCTTTGCAATTGAATTTTCAATTGGATGAAGATGTTATGGGCCTGGAACAAGTAGTGGTTACGGGTACCCGCACCGACAAAAGACGAACCGACTCCCCTGTAATCGTAAATTTGATCAACAGCAAAACCCTGGATAAAGTGGTGGCAAGTAACCTGTCCGAAGGCCTTAGATTTCAACCTGGCCTCCGCATTGAAACCGATTGCCAAACCTGCAATTATACCCAATTGCGTATAAACGGGCTCCAAGGAGGTTATTCCCAAATTCTTATCAACGGGAGGCCCATATTTAGTCCCCTTACCGGCTTATATGGCATGGAGCAGATTCCTGTCAATATGATAGAGCGGATCGAAATAGTCCGTGGTGGCGTCTCGGCCCTATATGGGTCAAGTGCTATTGGGGGAACCGTAAACGTGATGACCAAGATTCCAAGGCAAAACGATTATTCCCTCACCTATACCTATCAAAGTATGGGCAACAATAGTGACGACCACCTTCTTGTAGGAAATGCAACCGTAGTAAACACCAAAAGAAATGCCGGAGCCACTTTCTTCGTCAGTAAGCGGGACCGTGACACCTATGATGCCAATGGTGATAATTTTTCCGAGCTGCCGCAGCTAACAAACAACTCCTTTGGTGCCAATTTCTTTTACATTCCCCAAGAAAACCAAAAACTGGAAGCGAGTATAAGCAGTATCAATGAATATCGCTATGGAGGTGAAATGGTGGACAAACCCGCCCACTTGGCCCTGCAGTCGGAAGAAAGGACCCATAACGTACTCATGGGCAGTTTGGACTATCAAATTAATTTTAATGAAGAAAAGAGTGCTTTGATTCTTTACTATGGCGGTCAATATACAGATCGCGATCATTATACGGGCATAATCCCGGATGAAGAACCCCAATTGGGCCAGTTTTATGCGGACCCTCCCTATGGCATTTCCAATGTTAGCACACATCAGGGAGGGCTACAATACAATCATAGATTCAATACCTTTTTAGGAGGCAAGTCTGTATTCACCTTTGGCTCGGAGTATGTATATGACGAGGTTTTGGATGTAATTGAAGCCTACAATTACAAAATAGACCAGACCACAAGAAACCTCGGCGGTTTTATCCAAAATGATTGGGACATAACCAAAGATTTGAATTTTCTTTCCGGATTTAGAATAGACCATCACAACCTCGTGGACAGGGCCATTATAAGTCCTAGACTTGCTTTATTGTACAAATGGAAAAAAGGGACACAATTAAGACTGGGTTGGGGCACAGGTTTCAGGGCTCCGCAAGCGTTTGATACCGATTTGCATATCGCTTTTGCCGGAGGTGGTATTTCACGCATATCCCTATCGGATACATTAAAGGAAGAGCGCTCCAACAGTTTTACGGCATCAGTGAATTACGACAAGGCCAAGGAACATTTTATTGCAGGTTTCACCCTAGAGGGATTCTATACCCATTTAAATGATGCCTTTTATCTTTATCCATTGGGAGAAGACCAATTCGGTGAACGTTTCGAAAAAAGAAACGGTAGCGGTGCCACTGTAAAAGGGATAACCTTGGAGACAAGGGCGAATTATGATTATTTATTTCAAATCGATGCAGGTTTAACCCTTCAATCCAGCCTCTACGATAATGCCGTGGAAAATATTGAAGGTTTGGAGGGAAAAAGGGCGTTTTTGAGAACTCCAAACCACTATGGTTACGCCACCTTTACCTATACACCCACCAAAAAATGGAGCGCCAGTGCCAATATAGTACATACAGGCTCCATGGAATTGGTTCATTTTGGTGGGGAGGAAACCGGGCAGGCACTGGACGAATATAGCAAGTCCACCAACTTCACGGAACTAAGCCTAGGACTTGGCCACAACTTTGAATTTCCGAATATTGAAACGGGAATGGAGGTTTTCGGAGGGGTGAAAAATTTGACGAATGCCTACCAGAACGATTTCGACCTGGGCAAAAACAGGGATAGTAATTACGTCTATGGCCCAGGAGCACCCAGAACCGTTTTTGTTGGACTAAGGATCAAATCATTGTAAGAAGTATGAATAGAAGGCTTACTTTATGGATATTCTTGGGCCTAACCACTTTTGGCTCCTGCATTACTTATGCCCAAGCCCACACCGAGGTACAATGGATCAGCTTCGAGCAGTTGCACGATTCCCTTAAGGTGCATCCCAAAAAAGTATTTATCGATTTCTATGCGGCTTGGTGTTCCCCCTGCCTAAAAATGGACGAGGTAGCGTTCAAAGACCCCAAGGTAGTCCACAAACTCAACAAAGACTATTATGCCGTGAAAATGAATGTGGAAACAACCGACACCATAGTTTTTGGACAACAAAGCTTCACCAATAAAAAAAGCAATAAACGCAATCCAATGCACGAAATTCCCCTTCTGTTATCCAGCAGAAAAAATGCCCCCTTTACCTTGCCCGCAATAGTTTTAATGGATTCAACCTTTAAAGCCCAAGCGCGATATTTCCAATATTTGGACGCGGAACAATTGCTCTCAATACTTGAAAAAACACCATAATCAAAGGCACACTTTTACCATTCTAGTAAATGTATGTTCTATAAATAGAATTTGTACTTTTGGAAATATCCTGTATCAAAAAGAGACCATGTCCAAGGCCACATACGATTACATTATTATTGGTGCCGGTGCTTCCGGTCTGCTATTGGCCGACGCACTGGGGAAGGATAGTTTCTTTTCGGAAAAATCAATTCTTTTGTTGGACAAGGACTTGAACAAACCCAATGATCGCACCTGGTGTTTTTGGGAAAAGGGCAGGGGTGCATTTGATGCCATTCTACACAAAACCTGGGACCATATTTTTGTAGGGGATGATCATTATTCCAAACACACACCCATTGCCCCCTATGAATATAAGATGATTCGCGCAGAGGATTTTTACCATGCGTATCGGGACAAAATTAATCACCACGCCAACATCACTTTTTTAGAAGGGAACGTAAAAAATATTAAGGATATGGGCCATGAAGTTATCGTCTCCACTGATGCTGATACGTTTAAGGGCAAAAGAATATTTAATAGTATTTTTGATTATAAGCCACTGTTAAAACAAACCAGATACCCCGTTCTAAAGCAACATTTTATAGGCTGGTTTGTAAAAACCTCCAAGCCTACCTTTGATAGGAACCAGGCTACTTTTATGGATTTTTCCGTCCCGCAAAAAGGAAATACCCGTTTTATGTATGTACTGCCATTTTCCGAAATGCAAGCTTTGGTGGAATACACTTTGTTTTCCAAAGAGGTACTCCCTGATCACGAATATGACGAAGCTATAAAAACATATCTTAATGATGATCTAAATTGTAAGGAATACGAAATAATAGAAAAGGAAAAAGGAAGTATCCCCATGAGCTGCTATGATTTTAACCTTCACAATAGCACAAACATGTTACATATCGGGGTTGCAGGAGGATGGGCCAAGCCCAGTTCCGGCTATACATTTATGCGGACGGTTCATAAAACACAGGCCTTAATCCCCTTTTTAAAAAAGGACAAACCCCTAAATACCTTTTCAAAGAGGGACCGATTTTGGTTTTACGACCTCCTTTTATTGGATATTCTATACAAGGACAACCATAAGGGGCGGTTAATTTTTGGACAATTGTTTAAAAATCGGACCCCACAAAAAATCTTTGCCTTTTTAGATGAAAAATCTACAATTTGGCAAGACCTAAGCATTATTTTGGCCTGCCCCAAAAAAGAGTTTATCAAAGCCTTTGTGCGCAGGATATTTTTAATTTAACAAGCATTATTTTACAATACTGATATATACACGTATATTTTACAATTTATAAAATGATAACTCCTATGCGCACCATATTTTTCCTCAGAACTGCCTTAATTCTATCTTTTTTTGGCCTTTTTGCCATTTCCTGCAATAAAAAACCCCAACAACCACAAGAACCCTTATTGGTTATAAAGGAAGATACGGCAACGGCCCGAACCAGATTTAAGGAAATAAGGGAAAATGTACCGGCCCAAGTCGCGGATGGGTTAACCCTCTCTTTATGGGCTTCGGATTCACTGGCTCCGGATCCGGTGGCCATGTCGGTGGACGACTATGGAAACATTTACCTTACCAGGACCAATCGCCAAAAAAATTCAGAATTTGATATTAGGGGATTTAGACATTGGATGACACCCTCCATTGCCATGCAATCCGTGGAGGATAGAAAAAACTTCCTGCACCAAACCTTCGCCACCGAAAAAAGTGCTGAAAACGAGTGGCTAAAGGACCTGAACAAGGATAGTATCCATGATTGGCGAGACCTTACGGTACAAAAAGAGGAAATATGGAAGTTAGAAGATCAAAATGCTACTGGTTATGCTAATGTGGCGACTAGAATTCTGAACGATTTTCACGAAGAAAAATCGGACGTTGCCGGAGCTTTGTTGGTTAGAAAAAATGATATGTTCGTTGGTATTGCCCCGGATATGTGGAGAATTACCGATGAGGATGGAGATGGCGTAATGAACGATAAAACTTCCATTTCCCATGGATATGGGGTTCATATAGGTTTTGGTGGTCACGGAATGTCGGGAGCCATTGAAGGCCCTGACGGAAGAATTTATTGGGGTATTGGGGATATAGGTGCCAATATTACCACTGCTGATGGGATACATCACAAATACCCAAATCAGGGGGTTATTGTCCGATCCAATCCCGATGGCAGCGATTTTGAAGTTTTCGCGGCCGGTGTGCGTAACACCCACGAATTTGTATTTGACGAATACGGTAATATTATTACTGCGGACAATGACGGGGACCACCGCGGAGAAAGCGAACGCTTGGTATATATAGTGGAAGGATCGGATGCAGGTTGGCGCTCTAACTGGCAATATGGCAAATACACCGACCCCAAAAACAATGGGTACAATGTTTGGATGGATGAAAAACTATTCGTTCCACATTGGGAGGGTCAGGCCGCCTATATTATACCGCCCATTATGAACTTTCACAATGGGCCTACAGGAATGGCCTACAACCCGGGCACCGCCTTGGGCAAGGAATGGAAAAATAAATTCTTTCTGGTAGAGTTTGTTGGCAATCCCAGTAGATCACATATATGGAGTTTCGACCTTAAACCGAAAGGTGCCTCCTTTGAACTAAATAAGGAACAAGATATTTTAAGTGGAATCCTACCTACGGGAATTCGTTTCGCCCCCGATGGTGCTCTTTATATTGCAGATTGGATGAACGGTTGGGATACCAAAAATTATGGTCGTGTATGGAAATTAGATGTTGCTGAGCACAAAAACGACCTGAAAGCGGAACGTATGGAAACTGAGCGATTAATGACTTTGGACTATACAGATCAAAACATTGACAAATTGATCCAATTCCTTTCTTATCCCGATATGCGCATTCGCCAAAAAGCCCAGTTTGAACTGGCAGATAGGGATAACAAGGGCTACAAAGCCTTTGTAACTGCCATTGATCAAAAGGAAAACCAACTGGCCCGAATCCATGCAATTTGGGGCATAGGGCAGGTGGCACGAAAAAAAATGGAAAGGGCCCAACCCTTATTGAACCTTTTAAAGGATAATGACCCGGAAATTGTGGCACAGACCGCCAAAATTTTGGGTGATGTTAAATATAACAATGCGGGCAAGGAATTCATTTCCCTACTTAAACACGAAAATGCACGGGTACGATTTTTCGCCGCCCAAGCCCTGGGTAGGATTGCGGAAAAAAATGCAGTTGAGCCACTTTTGACCATGCTGGAAGCTAATAAGGACGAAGACCTCTATCTAAGACATGCCGGGGTACTGGCATTATCAAGAATAGGGGAAGTTGCACCAATTGTTGCCCTGGCCCATAGCAAAAACAGAAGTTTACGTATTGCCGCTGTATTGGTTTTAAGAAGATTACAGAATGAACAGGTGGCCTTATTTTTAAAGGACCAGGATGAGTATATTGTTACTGAGGCCGCTAGGGCAATAAATGATGATTGGTCCATTGAACCTGCCCTACCTGCCTTGGCCGCCTTGCTGAAAGAAGAAAGATTTACCTCAGAACCATTGTTGAGAAGAAGTATCAATGCCGCACTTAGGGTTGGAGGAGATAGGGAGCTGGACCTACTGATCAACTTTGCACGTAGAACAACTGTCTCCAGCACCTTAAGGGGTGAAGCATTGGCCGCCATAGGTTCTTGGGCCTCCCCTTCCGTTTTGGATAGGGTGGACGGACGATATAGGGGCGAAATTAATAGGGATGCCCTTGCCGTTAAACAGGGAATAGAAAAATATATCCCCGAATTTTTAAAGGATAAAAATCCTACTATTTTGGTGGCTGCGGCCAAGTCCATAAGTGCCCTCCAGATAGAAGGTTACAATTCCAAATTGGCAACTATCATGAAAAGTCATGCTTCCCCAGAGGTACGGTCTGCTATGTTAACCGCACTTGGCGCTTTAAATTACGCCAATATTGAAGAGGCCATGAGAATCGGGATGGCAGATAAAGATAGGGATGTGCGTACCGTAGCCGTAGGTTTGGTAACCCAAGTAGATATCCCCAAAGAAAAATTGCCCGCTATTGTAGAGCCCATATTTAAAAGTGGATCTATTAATGAACAACAAAAAATATTGAGTGTATTGGGAGAAATGCCGATTGAAAAAAGCAAGGACGTCCTAAGTTCCCTAATAAAACAGGGTAATAACAAAAAACTTTCCAATGGAGTTATCTTGGATTTAACAGAGGCTGTTGAGGCTACCCAATCCGAAGAGCTTATTGCTCAATTGGACATCTTAAAAGCCCATGGAGACGGTATGGAGGCTTATACCGAGACGCTTAATGGAGGAAATAGAAGGGCAGGTTTTCAGTATTTTAATACCAATTCGGCCGGACAGTGCGTTAGATGCCACGCCCTTGGTGGTGCCGGAGGAACTGTGGGTCCTGCTTTGGACAATATAGGTAATATTTTGAACAGGGAACAGCTACTTGAAGCCTTGATCAATCCAAGCGCACGTTTGTCCCCAGGGTATGGAATGGTTACCGTTACACTAAAGGACGGACAAACAGTTACGGGAATATTGGAAGAAGAAACCGAGGATGAGTTAATATTAAGGACTTCGGATGCGGAACCCATGGAAATTGCCTTGTCCAGGATAGACAAAAGACAAAATATGGCCTCGGGGATGCCACCCATGGGGAGCATTATGTCCAAAAGGGAAATTAGGGATGTAATAGAATTTTTGACCAATCTGAAAAAGGATTGACCAGACCCCAATAATATACTATACCATCTTAAACCTCACGATTCATTAAGGCAGTGCCAAACTGCCTTAATAGGTCCTTTTTCCCTGGTTCCAGTTTCAGCTTTTCCAAGGTTTTGAAGGCCCTATCGGTATAAATCTTTATTTCTTCAATAGTTCTAGATACTGCTCCTGTCTCTTCAAACAATTCCTTTACGGTGGATATTTTGTCGGTGGGGTCCATAGGTTTAATGGAAAACAGGTGTTCCAATTCCTGTGCCTGCTTCAAGGTTCCCATTTCCAAGGCTTTTAAATACAAATAAGTCTTTTTATTCTCAATTATATCGCCCCCAATCTGCTTTCCAAAGCTCTCTGGATCCCCAAAAGCATCCAAAAAATCGTCCTGCAATTGAAAAGCAATACCTAGATTCTTTCCAAAGTCATATATTAAATCTTGCAAATCGTCTGGTCTCCCTGCAATTATGGCTCCCATTTTCATGGCCGCTGCCACCAATACTGCAGTTTTATTTTGGATCATGATCAGGTATTCCGGAATTGTAACATCTTCCCTGCTCTCAAAATCCACGTCATATTGCTGACCTTCACACACTTCCAAGGCGGTCTTACCGAACAATTTCATTAATTTTTTATAGGTGGCATCAGGATAACTTTCCAACAACTGATAGCTATATATCAACATGGCATCCCCGGAAAGGATCCCAGTATTCAAGTCCCACTTTTTATGCAGTGTTTGCTGCCCCCTTCTCAATGGCGCCCCATCCATAATATCATCATGAACCAAAGAGAAGTTGTGAAATACCTCTATGGCCAACGCAGCGTCCAGGGCCTTTATATAATCGCCCCCAAAAATATCAGTGGTCATTAATGTCAATACCGGCCTTAATCGCTTCCCGCCTAAATTTAAGATATAGGAAATCGGCTCATATAGATGTAGCGGTTCCTTAACTTTCACTTTTTTTTCCATATGGGCCAAAAACTCGGACCTATATTGTTCAATACTCTGCATAATGGCAATTTTATTCAAAAATACATTAAAAGGAATCACCTACCATAGGGAAACAATTACCGACGCAAAAAGAAAGTGAAAGTCCAAAATGTTAAGAAAACGTAAAACTTAGGAAACTTTTTTTGTTTTATAAGTTTCCAATACTATCTTTGCCTGCTCTATGAAAGAAAAAATTTTGGAAAAGGCAACGGATATGTTTTTGAATCTCGGATTCAAAAGCGTTACCATGGACGATCTGGCGAATGAAATGGGAATATCAAAAAAAACGATTTATACCCATTTCGAAAATAAAACAAAATTGGTGCAGGAATGCACTTTTAGTCTAATGGGCCAAATAAATTCAGGTGTAGAATTGATATGTGCCAATTTAAAGAATCCTATAGAGGAACTGTACGATATTAAAAAATTTGTCATTTCCCACTTAAAGGATGAAAAATCTTCCCCCCAATATCAATTGCAGAAATACTATCCTAAAATTTTTGCCAATCTTAGGAAAAAGCAATACGAGATTATGCAAGACTGCACCGTAAACAATATTAAAAGAGGATTGGAGCTAGGCATATACAGGGAGAATTTAAATGTAGAATTTGTATCGCGTATCTATATTTCGGGAGTGGCCAGTATTAAAGATGACCGCTTTTTTCCAGAGGGCAATTTCTCCGCAAAAGAGTTACAGGATTATTTTCTGGAATATCATTTGCGCGGAATTGTAACACCAAAGGGCAGAAAGATACTAAATGATATCATTGATTCTACACATGAATAAAAACAGATTAATGAACCACTCAAAAAACACTAACTATAACAATATGAAAAACAGTCTTTTAGCACTCTTTGTGCTATTTACAGCTACTTGTTCCTATGCACAGGAACAAACATATAGCTTCACCCTGGAAGAAGCTATCGACTTTGCCCTTGAAAATAATTACAGTGCCATTAATGCCGATCGGGATCTGTTGGATGCCAAAAAGCAAAAATGGGAAACCATTGCTACGGGGCTTCCGCAAATTAATGGAGCCATAAGCTATCAAAATCAACTAAAGCAACCTGTATCGTTATTGCCCGGTGAATTAGCGGGCCAAGCGCCTGGAACCTTTATTCCCATTGTTTTTGGACAGCCACAAACTGCCAGTGCCACTGCAACATTGAAACAACAGATATTTGACGGATCTTATCTTGTTGGAATTCAGGCGGCAAAAACCTTTATTGCCTATAGCGGCAACTACAAGGAAAAGACAGAATTGGAGGTACGCACCGCTGTTGTTGAAGCCTATGGCAATGTGCTATTATCGCAGGAAAGCGTTGCCATCTTGGAAAAAAACAAGGCAAACTTGGAAAAGAATCTCTTTGAGACCCAAAAACTCTTCGAAAATGGCCTCGGCGATGAAGAAAGCGTTGAGCAATTGCAAATTACCCTATCCTCTATTGACAATCAACTAAAGAACTCCTTGAGGCTCCAGACCATTACCTTACAGATGTTAAATTTAATTATGGGACTGGATATAGACGCCCCTACCAAATTAAATGAAACCCTATCCGATCTGGCCCAGGAACAAATCCGTTTAAATCTTTTGGAGGAAGATTTGGTAATTGACAACAATATCGACTTTAAAATAGTTACCAATCTTAACCAACAAAGGGAATTGGAGCTTAAACTTCAGAAAAGTTTGGCCTTACCCACCTTAAATGCTTTTGTGAATTATGGAAGTACTTCCTACAGTGACAAATTCAACTTTTTTAGTAATGATACGGATTGGTTCGATTCGTCCGTACTGGGATTGGATTTGCATATTCCCATCTTCAGTTCCTTAGGAAGAAGTGCAAAAACGGCCAGGGCAAAAATAGCTTTGGAAAAAGCAAGGACCCAATTGTCCGAGACCGAACAAAATATTCGGTTACAACACCAAACAGCCAAGAGCAACTATCTCTTTTCCATTGAGCAGTATAACACTGCCAGCGAAAATTTGGCCTTGGCAGAGCGTATTGAAAAGAAAAACGAAATAAAATATGCGGAAGGACTTGCCTCCAGCTTTGAGCTAAGACAGGCGCAAACGCAATTGTACTCTGCACAACAGGAATACTTGCAATCCATGGTAGAGGTCATCAACAAGAAAACGGCATTGGAAACGGTACTTAACAGTAAACTATAACATCAACCTAGAACAAACAACTATGAACAAAATATTTCAAATATTCGTATTGGGAACCCTATTGGTTTCTTGTGGAAACGACAATCAACAAACGGTCGACGATCTTATCTCAGCAGCTGACCTCAATGCTCTGAGAGCCAAAAAAAGCGAACTTTTCGAACAACAAAAAGCGCTGGAAAACGAAATGAAAAAACTGGATTCGGTAATAGGCTCCATGAGCGGAAATGAAAACCTTCCCCTGGTGACCACAGTTATAGCCAATCCCCAAAAATTTGACCACTACCTTGACCTACAAGGGGACGTAAAAACAAAACAGAATGTACTGATCTATCCAGAGATGCAAGGTGTATTGCAAAGGGTATATGTAAAGGAAGGGCAACAGGTTAACAAGGGTCAAATCTTGGCCACTATAGATGATGGCGGTATGGGCAGCCAGCTGGAGCAACTCAAAACCCAGGCCCAATTGGCAAAGACCACCTTTGAGCGCCAAAAAAGATTGTGGGAACAAAAAATAGGTTCCGAGATTCAGTATTTACAGGCCAAGACCAACTATGAGGCATCCGAAAATACGGTTAAGCAAATGGAGAGCCAATTAGGCAAGTCCACCATTAGGGCTCCTTTTTCCGGAATTATAGATGATGTAATAAAGGACCAGGGAACAGTGGTGGCCCCCGGTGCTGGATCAGAAATTTTCAGAATAGTGAACCTTTCCGATATGTATATAGTAGTGGAGGTACCGGAAACCTATCTTGGCAGTATACAAAATGGAAAGGAAGCCAAAGTTTATTTCCCAGTCCTAGGCGATAGTATTATGACCAATATTAGGCAAACAGGAAACTTTATAAATCCCGGCAATAGGTCTTTTACGGTTGAAATCCCTGTACCCAACAAGTCTGGGACCATTAAGCCCAATTTGAGCGCCAAGGTACAATTGAACGATTATACCAGCGAAAATGCCATTCTTATTCCACAAAGTATTGTTTCAGAAAATGCGGATGGAGAGCAGTATGCCTACGTAGCCGAAGACCTAAATGCGGAAAACGAGGCAGTAGTCAAAAAGATTATCATCACCACGGGCAAGACCCAAAATGGTTTTGTGGAGGTTCTCTCGGGAATCAGTACTGGAAATCATATCATTAAAGAAGGCGCCAGAAGCGTTAAAGATGGTCAAAAAGTAAAAGTTTTAAACTAACAAGTCCATGAGCAAACTACAAAAAAACGCAGACAAGGAATTTAGCTTATCGTCATGGGCTATAGATAACCCGTCGGTTATATATGTAATGATCGGTATCTTCTTATGGATCGGGTTTTCATCCTATTTGGCCATGCCCAGGGAGGACTTCCCCGAAATCATTGAAACCAAGATCTATATAAGCACCCCCTATCCTGGTAATACAGCGGAGGATATTGAGAGATTGATAACGGATCCCTTGGAGGATGAACTAAAGAATATTAGCAATGTGGTGGAAATCATTTCTACCTCGCAGGAGGATTATTCCATTATTACTGTTGAGTTCGACGAAGAGATTACCGTTGAAGCGGCAAAACAAAAGGTAAAGGATGAGGTTGATGGTGAAAAAGCAAGTGAAGACTGGCCTACCTTTAACGGGGCCAAAGTAGAACCCAATGTGTTCGACCTTAATTTTTCCGAAGAAGTTCCTATCATGAACATCAACTTTACCGGGGATTATCCTGTAGAGAAATTAAAGGAATATGCCGAATATCTGCAGGACGAAATTGAAAATCTCCCAGAAGTAAAAAAAGCCGATATTCGTGGAGCACAGGAAAAAGAAGTGGAAGTAGCGGTGGACGTGTATAGAATGATGGCGGCCAAGGTTAGTTTTGACGACGTTATGCAGGCCATAGGCAATGGCAATATGACCATGTCCGCTGGTAATTTAAAAGTTGGTGGACAAAGGCGTACCATACGCATATTGGGCGAAATTGAAGATCCTAGCCAGCTGAACGAATTTGTGGTAAAATCGGACAATGGAGCGGTATATTTAAAAGATATCGCGACCGTTCATTTTGACGAAAAGGACAAAACTACCTACGCTAGGGAATTTGGCGAAAGTGTGGTGATGCTCGATGTAAAAAAGAGAGCAGGCCGAAATGCCATATCGGCATCGGATCAAATCAAGGAAATAGTCAAGACCACAAAGGCCAACTATTTTCCTCCGGACCTTCATATTTCCATAGCCAACGATTCATCAACAAGAACGCTCAACCAGGTAGATGACTTGGTCAACAATATTATTTTCGGAATTATTTTGGTGGTTGGGGTCTTAATGTTCTTCTTAGGCTTTCGCAATGCCCTTTTCGTTGGCTTTGCCATACCCATGTCCATGTTTATGTCTTTTATGATCCTGTCCTGGTTGGGCTACACTCTTAATACCATGATTCTATTCGGAATGATCATGGGCTTGGGAATGTTGGTAGACAATGGTATAGTGGTGGTAGAAAACGTGTATCGCCTAATGGACGAGGGAATGCCCCGTATTGAAGCTGCGAAAAAGGGAATTGGTGAAATTGCCTTTCCCATTATAATTTCAACTGCCACCACTGTAGCGGCCTTTGTGCCGCTTGGATTATGGCCAGGGATATTCGGACAGTTTATGATCTATTTTCCAATTACCTTATCGGTAGTTTTGGGATCCTCCCTGTTTGTAGCCATTTTTATGAACTCCATGCTGGTTTCCAACTTCATGGACACGAAGGAAAAAGAACTTACCTTAAAACAGCTGGTACGTATTAGTATTGTTATGGGAGGTCTTGGCTTATTGATCCTATTGTTCGGTGGGGCTATGAGAGGATTGGGCTCGGTAATGATCTTAACTGCAGCCATGTTTTGGGTATACAAATACGTATTGAAAAAATGGGCAGTACGCTTTCAAAAGAATACGATGACCCGTTTTGAAAACTGGTATGAGAAAAGATTGGTACATGCCTTAAGGGGAAGAAATGTTTACTGGTATTTTGGAATAACAGCGATGCTTTTAGTGGTTGTGTTTATGCTTTTTGGCATGTCTGTGGGCAGTGGAAGAACCAAAATAGAATTCTTTCCGGACAATATTCCCAATGAAATATATGTCTATATAGAATACCCAGAGGGTACTGCCATAGAAAAAACCAATGAAATTACCCTTGATATTGAAAAAAGGGTCTATAGTATTGTCAATGACGAGGCTTATTTTCACAATGGGGAAAACTTCATTGTTACCACCGCCGTATCCCAGGTTGGTGAAGGTGCCGGTAACCCCTTGGCCGATGGAGGTTCTTCGGCAGAGATGCCCCATAAGGGCAAAATCACCGTCAACTTCAGTGAATTTAAATATAGACGAGGTGTAAATACGGAGGAAATCCGTGCCAAGGTTCAATCCGGACTAAGTGGTATTTATCCCGGTGTGGCCATTTCCGTGGAAAAAGAGGCCAATGGCCCGCCAGCAGGTTATCCCATTAACATTGAATTGGAAGGGAAAGATTACAACCAACTGATCAATACCGCAGAGGATATCAGAAACTTTATCAATACCAAAAACATCGCCGGTATAGAAGAAATAAAGATAGATGTAAACAAAAGTAAACCTTCCATGCAAGTTGCCGTAGACCGTAAGAAGGCAGGTGAACTAGGGGTTTCCGTAGGGCAGGTGGGGAACCAGTTGCGAAGGGCCCTTTTCGGCGAAAAGGCTGGGGTTTTTAAGGAAGATGGGGATGATTATGATATCAATGTCCGCTTTAGCGAAGATTTAAGATATAATAAAAGTGCCCTTTTTAACCAAAATATCATTTTTAGGGACCCGTCTACGGGCAAGATCAAGGAAATTCCTATTTCAGCCGTAGCCACCGAAAGAAATACCTCGGCCTTTAGTGCCATTAAACACAGGGACAATAAACGAGTGGTAACCGTCTATTCCGGACTTCAACCTGGATTTACGGATGCGGCGGCCATCGTAGCCGAGATTCAAAAGGAAATGGAAGAATTTAAAAACCTTCCTGCCGATATTAAAATAGACTATACCGGACAGATAGAAGAGCAAAACAAGCAGATGATGTTCTTGGTCGGGGCGTTTTTCACCGGTTTGGGACTTATTATGTTGATTTTGATATTTCAATTTGGCGGTATTTCCAAGCCATTGATCATTATGATTGCTATTTTCCTAAGTTTTATAGGGGTATTTGGAGGCCTGATGATTACCGGATGGTCTTTTGTAATCATGATGACGATGATGGGAATAATTTCCTTGGCAGGTATTGTGGTAAACAACGGGGTGGTTCTACTGGATTATACCCAGATACTCATAGACCGTAAGAAGGTAAAGCTTGGCATGGATGATAAGGCCCTTTTAACCAGGGAAGATGCAACAGAAGCTATTATTAAAGGAGGAAAGGCAAGGTTGAGACCCGTACTACTAACGGCAATAACCACCGTTTTAGGGTTGATTCCCCTGGCAATCGGTTTAAATATCGACTTCTTTGCCTTATTTTCAGAATTTAATCCGCACATCTACGTAGGTGGAGACAATGTGGTGTTCTGGGGTCCTTTGGCCTGGACAGTTATTTTTGGATTGATAGTGGCCACCTTCCTAACATTGATCATAGTACCTGTATTATTTAATATTACCTACAGGATAAAAATAGCCCTAAGGGGCAGTGGTGAGCCAAAAACTAAGGAAGTAGCAGCAGCTTAGGTTGTTGGCAACCCAATAGAAAAGAGCCTGTTTTGGTAAAACAGGCTCTTTTTTTGTTCTAGCCTCCTCCCTAATTCAGTCATTCCCCTCCCTTTGGCAGAGATACCCCATCACCCAAGTTATCTTAGGCTCCCAATCCAAGTCTGGTAAACCCGGCCAAATACCATGGATTTTGAAAGCCAGGTTATGGTCTAAAGCCACGCTCCCTTATTTGAACAATGAGCAGCATGACCAACTGCGGGATCAATCCTAAAAGTTGTGTGTGAATTACAAAAACATATAATTTACTATCTCAAGTTTGTGTCCTGTTCATTTTTTGCATCGCCCAAAAAACGAACCAAAAAACGCTAGGCTGATTTTAAATTTCTTTAAATCTACGCACTTTCCACGGCCCCGGCGTCCAGGCCGCTTTCACTTGGGTGAAATGCTCTATGGACGCCTTCCACCTTCCAATGTGAAAACCACTTGATTTAATACGAAATTGAAAATAGGCCGGTTCTTTATTATGTCTACTCTAACATAGTGTCGATAAATCATTACCCATTGAGGGCCCAGTTCAGAGGAGTCAAAAACACGGAATTCTTCCTAATTAGGCTACCAACAATATTATTATAAACACAACAATTGGTCAAGACCCCAACTGCGCCATGATCCAAAACAAAAGAGGTCGTCTAAAAACTAATTAGGCGACCTTTTATTTTTCGGTTTTTCTGATATTATTTTGAACTTGCTTTGTTGATCAGGTAATTTTAGAGGTTAGCTTAATGGGGCAAAGCGATTCC
>NZ_JASWIM010000051.1:0-26082 GCF_030291335.1 Arenibacter flavimaris | reverse complement strand
GATTTCCATGTTAAAACCAAGAAAAAAATGACAAAAGTCTCAAGCTATATTTTTGACATAGGGTTGTTGTCTTTTAATGACAGCACAGACCCTATGTACAAGCTTGTTCCTTACGTTGTTTACAATGAGCATTTTGTTCTTTCCTTCCTCTACCTTCCGATCAAAATAAGCTTTGATGTCGGGGTCATGGTTAATGGCTGCCAGGGCGGCCATATGGAGGTGTTTTTTGAGCGTTCTGTTGGCCATTGGGTGTATCCTGGACTTACGGAACACAGAAGACCCGGAAGTGTATTCAAACGGCACTACACCGCAGTAGCAGGCCAATTGTCTGGGATTGTCGTACCTGGTAAAGAAATTGGTGAACACGGTAAAATGAAGTGCCGTAATTTGGCCGATCCCCGTAACGGAAGTGACCAAACCAATGGTTTTGTTCAATCTATCGTCGGAGAGTGTGAGTTTTTTAATTTCGGATTCGATGCGGTCGATCTCATCACAAAGGTTCTTGTTGATCTTTTTAAGGTTCTTTTGGGCAAGCTTTCCAAGTTCGGGGGAGAAGAGTTCAAGTTCATTGGGATACTTGTTGACGTCCGCTCGGGTGTTAACGAGTTTTTTTCTGATCTTAAGGAGTATTTTAACCTGTTCAAGTACTTCCGGGATTGGTATGTACAATTCGAGTACTTTATGGTTTTTGGCCGCATACAAAGCAATACGTTTGGCGTCCACACGGTCGTTCTTTCCTCTTTGAACACCTATACTACGCGTTATTTGTATGGGCATCTCTACACAGAAGTCAGCTTGTTTTTGGATAAGTTTGGCAATGATGAGCCTTCCATACACACCGGTATGCTCCATACATATCAGCGTGTTTTCCAAAGAGATCTTTTGATTTTTGAGAAGCCTAATAAAAGCGTTGGTTCCCTTTTTGGTGTTTTCAAATACGTAAGAGGTAGTCCCATCACCATTAATGATGGCCACGTCGAAGAATCTTTTCGATATGTCGATACCGATAAAGAATTGATAGTTTTTTTTATTCATAACAGATAAGGTTTTAGATAAATGACCAGTATCCAGATAACCATCGAACCCCTGATAATAGGCCTTAAAACCTGAATTTCCATCTGATGCCGGTCCGGAGATAACTGACAAGGGCTTTTATCAAATAAAGTATAAGCCTAAGAGCTTTGAATAGCGCATAATTCGCCCCTATCAGTTTGGTCACAGTTAACAATTATTGAGAGTATTCCCCCGATATTAAGTTACCAATTAAAAGTGCTTTATATCATAAAACATTCTCTATGAAAAGTGTGTTTGCTAAACTAAGGGAAAAGTGTGTTTGCTAAACTAAGGGGAATAGCAAGAGGGTAACGCGCTAAAGCGACGTTACTGTTATTAATTTACTGAATATCAGTTGTTTAATTTAAATATAAATGGATTTCACTGTGGCAAATTGACTAAAAACACTTGTAATCCATTGGAATCATTGACAAAAATTACTGTAGCCAAATTTTTTAAATATAAAACAATACTTATAATATACTGAGAATCAATGTGATAAAAATATTTGGTTAATTGGTGAAAATAATTGGTATCGCAAATTTGCGTCAAATTACGGGTGAACCCCAATGAATGCTGATAAAATTTACTGTAATGGAAAGAAATGTCAAGAGAAAAAATACTTTTTCGGCTATTAGTATCAATAGAATAACAGCGGAACGTTTTAGGGAATATTCCAAGACCGTTGCAAAGTCCCATTCGGACACCATTGATACGATGATCGATTTTTTTGAGAAGGCCAATATTACCCCTAAGAGCCAGGTGATTATTAGCTTTATCAAGTATCAGGTTTATCTCGATGGCAGGTTCGATTATATTGAACAACTTTTAAGGGATCTGGAACGAAAATACCTTAAGCCTACACACGATATGCTTAAAAGTCTTTTCGACGGGGTAGCTCCTAAGAAGAAGGAAAAACAACAGCCTTTTCTTTTGGATCAGAACACCATTAAGATGACCAAGGCGGAATGGCGCATGGAGGAGGAAGTTGTTCCCATTGCCAAATACAATGAGGCTGTTAGGGGGAGGGATGAGGATAGAAAAAAGTTCAGGGAAGTATTGCGTAAAATTGCACATGTGGAACCAACCTTTGGCAAACCCTACTTTAGAGTTGAAATGGAGGCCGATGAATTGGAAAGGTTAAAAAGAGAATATTTGGGAAGGTATATCTATTGAGTCACAGGCATGAGTAGGTGCGCCCTAATTCGATTTTATGTGACGCTTATCTTCCCGAACACTATAAAATCGAATTAGGATCCATGCGCAGGTTAGTTATGGTAAGATTTGGGAATGACATGGGTGGCCTTTTATGATACCAATTGATTAAAAATCCTATTTTTTGGCTTTGTTTTTATATTTTCCCTTTGTTGCATTAATTAATGTTTGGCGGAATTTTTGGTAAATTAAAAGGTGGTTTAAAGGAATGTCTAATTATTTGGAATATGCTAAGTTTGTATAACTTCCTTAATAATTTAAAGTGTCCCTAACTTTTATAGACTAAGTTAAAATATGAGACTTTTAATGTTGATTTATTTTTTTGTAATGGCAACGCCATTGGTTACAGGACAGAGCCTTGTTCCTCCAATAGAAAACTATAGGATATTTGAATATAAGGCGGCGAGCAAAAATTGGGACCTGTCAGTAAGCCCCGAAGGAGAATTGTTCGTAGCCAATAACAAGGGGTTATTACATTTCAATGGAGAGCATTGGGCATTCTACCAACTTCCTAACAAGACGACAATTCGATCTGTAGCTTGGGTTAGGGATAAAATTTATACTGGATCTTATGAGGAATTTGGATTTTGGGAAATGAATGTCTTTGGTAGTTTGGAATATACATCACTTACCCACTTAATTAAGGATCATGAATTTACGAGTGAAGAATTTTGGCAAATTTTGCCTTATGGCAACACCATAGTTTTCAGATCTTTTTCTGGTATTTATGTCTTTGAGGATAACCAAATTACCAATGTTGAACCGCGTATTGTGGTTAATCACATGGCCGAATGGGAAGGTAATATATTGATTGCAGGTGGGGAAAATGGTTTAAGTTATTTGCAAGGAAAAGACTTAGTGCCCATAAATGGAACTTCAATTTTGAATTCCAAGATTGTAGTGGATATGGAATCGACGAACTATGGTTTGTTGATTGGTACTAAGCTTCATGGTGTATATTTTTTTAACAACGGGCTTCTTCAGCCTATTAATGAGGATATCAATAATGAGTTGAAACAACACCAACTGAACCAAATTTTGCCTTTGACTAACGGACAAGTAGCTTTTGGGACTATAAAAAATGGAATTTATTTTTATAATTTGGACGATAGTAGCTATTATTCTGTAAATAGGGAGGTGGGTCTTCAAAATAACACGGTATTATCCCTGGAACAGTATAATGATCAATTATGGATTGGGTTGGATAACGGAATAGACCGACTGCAATTGGATAATCCTCTTACATACTATACCGACTATACGGGTACGGTTGGTACTGTCTATGATGTAGCCCAACATGAGGGTACCTTATACTTGGGCAGTAATACGGGGATTCATTACTTTGATGAAAATAAGTTGAAATTTGTTGAGGGCTCACAGGGCCATATTTGGGATTTGGAAGTCATAGAGGGAAAATTGTTTTGTGGGCATAATACTGGTACGTTTACCCTTGAAAATGGTAATTTAAATTTGATTTCGAAGATATCTGGGGGTTACCAAATGGCAAAAGTTCCTAGTTCCGCATCACTGTACCTTCAAGGAACTTATACCGGCCTGGCTAGATATCTTAAGGACGAACATGGTGATTGGTCAGTAAAAGCCGTTGAAGGAATAATCTTTCCAATAAAATATCTCTGTTTCGAAAATTCTATGACATTATGGGTTGCACATCCATACAAGGGTTTATATCGGGTATTCCTAAATGATAATTATACAAAGGTAGTTCAGATTCAAGAATTCAAGGATGATAGCATTCCAAATATCTACAATGTAAAACTCTTTAACATTAAAAACCAGATTGTACTCTATAGTGATGGCATTTGGTATAAATATGACCCCATAAGAAATAAGATCCTTGTTTTTGAAGAGTTTCAGGATTATAACTTTAAAGAACTGGTTCATTTTGATAGAGAATACTATTGGTTTCGAGATCATCAGGGCGCTAAAGAATTAATTGTGACAAATCTGAATGATGATAATTTTGTTTTGGAAGATGCGCAATTGGGAAGACGTTTGGTGCCAGAAGCCGAAAATGTGATCAAAATAAATGACAGTATTTATTTTTTTACCCTTAGTGACGGTATTGGAAAACTCAACTTAACAAATTTTCGTTCCAAGTTTGGAAAATTTCAATTGACCATACCTAAGCTAGTTTTCTTTAAAGATGAAGATGGTACGCACGCCTTGGATGGCTCTCCATTTGTGATAGAAAATAATCGGTCTCGTGAAATTGAAATTGAATTTGCAGCTCCCGACATGGTGCAAACTAAGTATTTTTATAACTTAAATGGACCAATGGAACTATCCTCCTATTTGGATAAGGGAATCCTGAAGTTCCAAAATTTGCCATATGGCACCTATTCGTTGGAGATTTTTACTGTGGGGATCAATAATGCTCGTTCGAAATCACGAGGTATAGAATTTCAAATTAAGCCGCCTTGGTATCTTTCAACTTTAAGTTATGTGGTTTATGGATTAATGGGGCTTGCGATCATCTTTTTGGTTCGAGGGTACAATAGTCGAAAATTGAAAAGGAAACACTCCCTTTTAAAGGAGAAACTTCAACGTGAACAAGAGGAACAGTTGGTCCAAATTGAAAAGGAAAAGTTGGCCAAAGAAATTCGAGTTAAACAAAAGGAATTGACCAGCACAACCATGAGTATGGCCAGAAAGAATGAGCTCATTTTAGAGCTTAAAAATCTTTTGCTGATGAATAAGTCAAAATTTGACAATCAGCAACGCTATCGTTCCTTTATGAAAAAGCTCAATAGCGCTATTAGTGATGATGCAGATTGGAGGCATTTTGAGGTTAATTTCAAAGAGCTTCATAACGATTTCTTTGAGACCCTTTTATTGCACTTTCCTACCCTTACTTCAAAAGATCTGAAATTATGCGCTTACCTTAAAATGAATCTTACCTCGAAGGAAATTGCGCCCTTAATGGGAATAAGTACACGAGGTGTTGAGATACATCGATATCGACTTCGTAAAAAGTTGGAATTGGACAGTGAGGATAACATTTCCAACTTCCTCATTACCCTAAAGTAGTTAGTATAGGGGATTATAATGATTTTAATTAATTTCTGACCCGCTATATCCACTACATCATTAATACATCTATTTGTTAAAATTTCATAATTAAGCCTATTCGTTGCTACTGCAAGGACTTGTTATATGGGGCTTAGTGGCTCATTTTTTTTATGATGTAGTTTTTATGTACTGCTATTAGAGATAGTCGACAGCTATGTTTTGTTAATTTAGTAAAAATCTAACTCAATTAATGAATTATTATGAAAATTAAAAACACTTTATTATTAATGTCGTTTTTATTGTTCCAAATGCTGATTTATGCTCAGGACATGGCTTCTGTCCAAGGAACGGTAATGGATGAGGGCAATCTACCCTTACCAGGAGCTTCGGTAGTCATCAAGGGAACAACTACTGGTACCCAGACAGATTTTGATGGAAACTTTGTATTGGACAATGTCCCTGCCAATGCTACTTTGGTTTTTAGTTATATAGGTTTTACAACTTTGGAGATTCCTGTTAACGGCCAAACTTCCTTTAACATTAAACTACAGGAGGACACCCAATCATTGGATGAAGTAGTTGTGGTGGGTTATGGGGAAATGAAGGTAAAGGATCTTACTTCTGCAATTACCACCATTAAATCCGAGGAATTGACGGGCACTCCAACCGGGCAAGCTATGCAGGCCCTACAAGGAAAAGTGGCTGGATTACAGATCGTTAGTAATGGTAGCCCTGGACAATCTCCGACGGTTAGGGTAAGGGGTATTGGTTCTTATGATCAGGGTGCTTCAGGTCCTTTATATGTGGTTGATGGTATGTTTTTTAATAATATCGACTTTTTAAATACATCCGATATTACATCAGTATCAATATTAAAGGATGCTTCGGCCGCTGCTATTTACGGTGTACGTGCTGCTAATGGGGTTGTGCTTATTGAAACCAAATCTGGTACCCGCAATCAAAAGGCAGAAATCACTTATGATGGATATTCTGGTTTTCAGGTAGCACAAAATATATTAAAATTGGCTAATGCGGAACAGTTTACCACCATAGCCATGGAGTCAGGTTCCGCACCCGACGCACAGTTTATTTTGAATGCCATGCAGCGCTATGGACGAAGTAGGGTAAATCCAAATGTACCTAATGTAAATACCGATTGGTACGATCAGATCACCCGTCAGGCCCTTATTACAAGCCATAGTATTGGAATTACAGGTGGTAGCGAAGATGCTGCTTATGCCATTGGAGCCAATTACTTTGGGCAACAGGGTATTCTGAAAATGAAAAATCAGTACGATCGTTTTAATCTAAGAAGTAAAATCGATTTTAAAGTTTCAGATTGGCTAACTGTGGGTGGAAATACCGTTATCAGTAATGCGACGAGATATGATGCAGAAAATTCTGCATGGAGAAGCGCTTACTTTGCCGTGCCTATATTACCTGTGTTCGACCCTCAAAATACCGAGGCATTTCCTAAGAATTATGCTAACGCCCAAGACTTGGGTTATCGTGGAGGACAAAACCCTTTTCCTTTAATGGACCTTAACGAGAACAGATTGAAAATAAGGAATGTATTGGCCAATTTTTATGCACAAGTGAATATTGTGCCAGATCGATTGACGTTTAAAACGGCCTATAACCACAATTTTGAAACGATGGAAACCAGATTGGTGCGTTTACCATATTTCATTGGTAATAATTTTCAACGAGAGAATTCCCAGTTGATAAAAAGGAACGCTACAGTTTCCAATCAGATTTGGGACAATACCCTTACGTATACCAATTCTTTTGGTAAGCACAACCTAACCGTTTTGACAGGTACCTCCTTTAGGGATGAATCGTATGAACAATTACAGGCAGAAGGCCTTAACTTTCCTTTATCAGGCGAAGAGGCGTACTTCCTTGATCAAGCCCAGACAATAGTTTCGGATGGCGTTGGAGATGACGGGAAAAGAGAATACGGATTTTCGTATTTCTCGCGGATATCCTATAATTATGATAACCGTTATTTGCTTTATGGTACCTTCCGAGCTGATGGCACCAACAAATATCAAGAAAAATGGGGCTATTTCCCAACGGTTGGGGTTGGATGGGTTCTTTCTGAAGAATCATTCATGGACAACAACGGTATTTTCGATTATTTGAAGCTACGTGGAAGTTGGGGTGAATTGGGGAACGATAAAATTGCTTCCAGTGAGGGCTCTATTACTTCAACAGTAGTGACAACGGCTCTTGGGGACACCCAATTTAGTGGGGTAAATACCAACAGCGACTTTACGGCATTAAAATGGGAGGTTACTGAAGAGATAAACGGAGGTATCTCCGCTAGGTTTTTTGACAATAATCTTGGGCTTGAGGCGGATTATTATGTCAGGGATACCAAAGATGCGGTTATCCCGGTAGCCAGGCCACTTATACCTGGGACTACAAGACAAAACGTAGGCGAAATAAGAAATTCAGGTTTTGAACTGTCACTTAATTGGGATAAAATGGTATCCAAGGATTTCAGCTACAATATTGGAGCCAATATATCCACCTTAAAAAATGAGGTGTTAGATATTAATGGTGCAGTAGCCTTGGATGCTGGAACCGCGGAATTTAGACAACGCTCCATAATAGGGGAACCAATATTTGCATTTTTTGGTAGGGAAGTGGCAGGTGTCTACCAAAATGACGCCGAGGTACAGGCCGATCCGGTCGCAGTATCCAATAATTTGGAGCCAGGGGATTTTAGGTATAAGGATCAGAACGGGGATGGTGATATCAACGATGATGACAGGGTTGTTCTAGGTTCGTTCTTGCCTTCATATTCGTTTGGATTTAATCTGGGGGTAAATTACAAGGGCTTCGATTTTTCTGCAAGCGCTTTAGGCCAAGGTGGAAACAAGATTTTGAACCGTAAAAGAGGAGAGGTGATATTTACCAATGACACCAATATAGATCGTGATTTTGCGGTAAATCGTTGGCATGGGGAAGGAACCTCGAATACTTACCCTTCCGCTGCTGGGATTAGAAAGGGATGGAATCAAAGACTAAGTGACTATTTTATTGAAGACGGAGATTTTTTTAGGATTCAGAATATTACTTTAGGATATACCATAAATAAGAAAGGAGAACGTCCAGGAATACCGGAAACTAGGATTTATCTGACCGCTGAAAAGCCCTTAACCCTTTTTGACTACAACGGGTTCAATCCAGAGGTGGCCAATGGTGTGGACAACGAAACTTATCCCATTCCATCTGTTTATACTATAGGTGTTAACATAAAAATATAAAAAAAGAAACTATGAAATTATCATTTAAAATATCAGTACTTGTCCTATTGGCCATAACCTCCTTGAGCTATATGGGATGTACGGACAAATTGGAAGAACCAGAGCTGAACAATAATTTTGCGGGAGGTACAGATTTCACCAAAACGGCAGATATGCAATTATCCATTGTGGGGGTCTATGAAGCCTTTCAATCACGTGGCTGGGAACAACCTTTGTTGATTTCAGTTAGGGGTGATGATGTAAATGCTGGGGGACTTGGGGATCAACAGGATTTTGCAGAGACCGATAAATTTACATATAACAAGGATTATTGGATGTACAATTCCCTTTGGGAGAACATCTATGTTGACGTCATTTCGGCCCATACGGCAATGGAACAGATAGCAAGGTATCAGGAGTTTGCCAATGAAAGCGGAGTTGCTTTAGGGAACCAATACATTGCCGAAGCAAAGGTACTCAGAGGTATTATGCTTTTTCATATTTCCCAAGTCTGGGGAGATGTATTTATTCCAGAATCCTCCAATACCGATCTTTTATTGGATGTGACCCAGGTACCAACCAAAGATGAGGTAATGCAGCATATTTCCGATCAGATGGATGAGGCCATCCTTTATTTACCCAATCTAAGGCCTAATGAGCGCACGGACCTTCCGGGAGGGGTTACAAGATATACAGCTTTAGCGATTAAGGCTTTGGCTAACCAGGAATTAAAAAATTATCAGGTAGTTGCCGATGCAGCGGGACAGATTATCAGCTCTGGAAAATTTAGTCTATATCCTGATTACTACGAGCAATTTAAAACCCCGGGGAAATTGAGTAGTGAAACCATTTTGGATTTGCAATATTCGGATTTTAACCAAGGGGAAGGTGATAGATCTGGACATCTTTACGCTCCTTATGGACCACAGAACTGGACCCCAGAGGTGGCAGGTGCTAGTAGTGGTTGGGGTTTCTTTGAACCAAGTATGAAATTCATAAAGTTTATGCTGGATCGTGGGGAAACTGTAAGATTGGAGACCAGCGTCTTGTTCACCGATAGAGGTATCGCCGAAATCAAAACCGATCCTGCTTACGCAACTTTGCCCAGTTTTGTTACAAATACAACAAGAGATGGTGATGTTATAAACGATTATCCCAGGGCACTGTTTGCAAGTGGAAAACACTATTTGCCTTCCAATCAATTAATACCGGGAAGAACAGAATATGGCAGTAACAAAAACTACAATGTTATCCGATATGCCGAGATTTTGTTGGTATACGCAGAGGCTTTGGCGCAAGGTGCCACGGGTGCTGGGATGACCGCAGATCAGGCCGTGAACCAGGTACGGGCAAGAGCCAACATGGCACCATTGTCAGGGGTTACATTGGATCAAGTATTGGACGAGAAGTTTGCCGAGTTGAGCATGGAATGGGGTAAACGGTATTATGATATGATACGCCTGGGACGATTTAACGAGCTTAGCTATGATGGAAGGACCTTTTCCGAGAATAAAACCTTCCTTCCCTATCCACAAAGTCAAGTAGATCAATTTCCAATTTTGGAAGAGATCAATAACTAACAAACAACATAGAACAAATGAAAAACATTAAACTAATATGTGCAAGCTTGATCGCTGTGTTTCTTTTTTACGCTTGTGATCAGGGAATCGACGCAATTACACAAATTGATCCGGGGACGGATGCCACAGCACCACAGGTAAAGGTCAATTACCCTACTGAAGGAGTGAAAATAAAAGTGCTCGAAGTGGTAACTTCCATAGCCATTGATTTTGAAGTGACCGATGACATTGAGATTGCTAAAGTAGACGTGATGCTAGATGGGAGCAATATAGGAACCTTTAGTAGTTTCAAGGATTACCGTCGCTTTTTGGTCAAGGATTTGGTGTATGATAAATTGACCGATGGGGCCCATGAACTATCTGTTAGTGCAACTGATTTGGAAGGAAAGACCAGTGTAACTACGGTAAATTTTGAAAAAGAACCTGCATATACTCCACTATTTGCAGGAGAAACCTTTTATATGCCTTTTGATGGAGATAATTTTGATCTTGTAGGTCTGAAACAAGCAGAAAAAGTGGGAACTCCTGGATTTGCTGGAGAGGGACTGATCGGGACAAACGCCTATAAGGGAGCAACGGATGCTTATTTAACGTATCCAACGGCAGGCCTATTGGGTACTGAATTTACCGCGGCTTTTTGGTATAAGGTCGACGCCAGTCCTGATAGGGCAGGTATTCTTACAATAGGAGATGATGCCGATGACCGTTTTCAGGGACTTAGGTTATTTAGGGAAGGAAGCGCTACCAACCAGACCATTAAAGCGAATTTGGGTATTGGCAGCGGCGAAAGCTGGAACGATGGTGGCGTAATTGATGTAACGGCAGGGGAGTGGGTGCATATTGCGCTTTCTATTTCCGCAACCCAAAGCATCCTCTTTATGAATGGAGTCGCAGTCAGGACAGCCGCTTTAAATTCGCCTGTAGATTGGACGGGTTGTGATGAATTGGTAATAGGTTCGGGTGGACCTACTTTTAGCTATTGGAACCATAAATCCGATAACAGCCCCATGGATGAATTGAGGTTGTTCAATACAGCCTTGACAGAGACCGATATCCAGAATATGATCAATGTTACCAATCCTTATACCGGAGAATTTGATGGGGAAATGTTTTACCTTCCTTTTGATGGGGATGTCAAAAATAAATTTACCAATGCAGAGGCTACAATAATAGGAGCTCCTGGCTTTGCAGGAGAGGGCATTAGAGGGGCGGATGCCTATGCCGGAGCGGCCGATTCCTATTTGACCTTTCCAACAACTGGATTAACCACTCAAGAGTTTAGCGCCAGCTTCTGGTACAATGTAAATGCCGCTCCTGGTAGAGCAGGAATTTTGGTTATGGGTCCAGAGGATTTGGAACGGCCAGAATTTCCAACCGTTCAAAATTTGCGAACCAGTGGATTCAGATTTTTTAGGGAAGGCGATGACACCAATCAAACATTTAAATTAAATGTGGGTAATGGCACTGCCGATACCTGGGTTGATGGCGGAGCTGCCGCATCATTGGATCCTACCACAGCCGGTTGGGTGCATATGGCATTTACAATTGGAAACGGAAAGGCCATTGTATATTTTGACGGAGAAATCGTTAAAGAATCAGATTTTACTGGGGTGGATTGGACTGGTTGTAACTTGCTTTCCATAGGTTCGGGGGCACCAAGATTTACTGAATGGGGACATTTGTCGGATTCAAGCTTTATAGATGAACTTCGATTGTACAATAAAGTATTGACTCAAGAAGAAGTGCAAACCGTTAGAAACGCTGATTTATAGCATAATGAATTATGTGATTAACAATAATATTGGTCGTTGCAATCCTTTTACATGGTTGCAACGACCAAATAAAAGCAACGACCAAAAATAAGAATAGTAAGGCCAAGGTAATAGCGGAAGGTGACACAGATGCTGAGCTATTGGATAAGGTTCAAAAACAGACCTTTGATTATTTTTGGGAGGGAGCAGAGCCCATTTCTGGCCTCGCTAGGGAGCGGATCCATATGGACAATATTTATCCCGCCCATGATAAGGATATTATCACTATTGGAGGGTCTGGATTTGGATTGATGGCTATTTTGGTAGGAGTGGAACGGGGATTCATTACCCAGGAACAAGCAGCGGAACGATACCTGCGTATTTTGGATTTTTTGGAAAATGCCGATCGTTTTCACGGAGCGTGGCCACATTGGTTAAAACCTGATGGATCCACAGCACCTTTTAGTAAAAAGGATAATGGGGGAGATCTTGTGGAATCCGCATTTTTGGTTCAAGGTTTGCTTACAGTAAAGGAATTTTTTGATAGTAAGGGGACTACTGCGGAAGGGAAATCCATTAGTGGTAGAATTCAAAAATTATGGGAAGAAGTAGAATGGGACTGGTATACCAAAGGAGGGGAAAGTGTACTGTATTGGCATTGGTCGCCTAATTATGGTTGGGATATGAACTTCCCTGTGGGTGGTTATAATGAAGCCCTGATCATGTATGTTCTGGCCGCAGCCTCTCCAACACATCCTGTAGATAGGGAGGTATATGATAAAGGTTGGGCACTGAATGGGGAAATTGCCAAGGATACGGTCTATTATGGTCTTGAAACTGAGTTGAACCATTACGAGCACGATAAGTCGCCCGTGGGCCCTTTGTTCTGGGCCCATTATTCCTATTTGGGATTAAATCCCAAAGGTTTAAAAGACCAATATGCAGATTATTGGAAATTGAACCGAAACCATGCCCTTATCCATTATAAACATGCAGTGGCCAACCCTCATAATTATGAAGGGTACGGCGAAAATTTATGGGGACTCACATCAAGCTACTCTATGAAGGGTTATGCCGGACATAGACCTGATAGGGACTTAGGGGTTATTTCACCCACAGCGGCCTTATCATCTATGCCATATACGCCAAAGGAAAGTATGCGTTTTTTAAGGTATATGTACCAGGAACAGGATTCCCTAATCGGTAAATATGGTCCGTACGACGCCTTTAGTTTTGAGCATGATTGGAGCCTACCTCGGTACCTGGCCATAGACCAGGGTCCTATTCCTGTTATGATCGAAAATTATCGGTCAGGAATGTTGTGGGAACTTTTCATGAGAAACAAGGATGTACAAAAGGGATTGAAGAAACTAGGGTTTGAAAGCCATGTAGAATAATAATTCACATTTTTCCAAGGTACAATGAAGGATTGTTGGGGAGGTCTATCTAGACCTACCATTCTTATTAAATTTCTTTAGCTAATGCTGTCCATGTCCTGTAATTTACGGCCAAGACAATTACTCTTAGGGAACAAACCTATGAATACCAGTGTAAAATAGTAAAATGAAAAATATAATATTGTTTGTAGGCATTGTTCTATTGCTTTCCTGCTCCGGAGATGACACGCAGGGACCTACTGGTGAGTCACAATTGCCTGATCCTCCCAAAGAGGAACCTCCCATTGTAGAAGTAATATCAGATGAGGAATTGATGGAGCTTACACAAAGGGAAACCTTTAAATATTTCTGGGATTATGCAGAGATCAACTCGGGCTGTGCCAGGGAGCGCTATCATCCGGATAATCCGTCGAATGATGCCAATACTGTTGCCACAGGTGGCACCGGTTTTGGACTTATGGCTATTTTGGTGGCCATAGAACGCAATTATGTATCCAGGGAAGAAGCGGTTGTTAGATTGCAAAAAATAGTGGATTTTCTAGAGAAAGCCGATCGATTCCATGGGGCCTGGCCCCATTGGCTAGATGGCAATACCGGTAAAGTAAAGCCCTTTAGCACAATGGACAATGGTGGCGATTTGGTAGAAACTGCTTTTTTGGCCCAAGGTTTAATCAGTTTAAAAGAATATTTTAAGGATGGCTCCCCTTCTGAAAAGGAATTGGCTGCCAAGGCTGATGCCTTGTGGAAAGGGGTGGAATGGAATTGGTACGCCCAAAATCAAAATGTGCTGTACTGGCACTGGAGCCCTGACAATCAATTTTTTATTAACCTACAGCTCAAAGGATACAATGAAACACTAATAGCATATGTGTTGGCGGCTGCATCTCCAGATTATTCTATTACAAAGGAGGTGTACACTAGTGGTTGGGCATCAGAGGGCAATATAAAATCCAATACAACAACCTATAATTACCCGCTGCTTGTAAAACACCCAGGTTCCGAAACTTATGGCGGACCTTTGTTTTTTTCACATTATTCTTTTTTGGGCCTAAATCCGAAGGGATTGAAGGATGAATTTGTTGATTACGGTTCGGTAAGCACCAATCACACCAATATCAATTATCGCTATGCGGTGGAGAACCCTAAAAATTATTTGGGTTATAGCACTGAATGTTGGGGTTTAACCGCTAGTTATTCTAGAAATTCAGATGGTAGCCTAGGGTATAATGCCCATTCCCCTGCTAATGATGTGGGTGTTATTTCCCCTACAGCGGCCATAAGCTCCATACCTTACACACCCACAGAATCGCTTAGAGCCATGCAGTATTTTTATAAGAACAAGGATAAATTATGGGGTCCTGCTGGATTCTATGACGCTTTTAGCCCACAGCATAATTATTGGGTTGCTGAAGCATATTTGGCCATAGATCAGGGGCCACAGATTGTTATGATCGAAAATTATAGAACAGGTTTATTGTGGAATCTTTTTATGCAAAATGAAGATGTCAAAGTTGGTTTAACCAAACTCGGATTTACTTATGGGAATTAAGCAGATTGTTCTATGGTTCTTTATTGCATTGGGCATCCCGGTGATGTATGGGCAAAATGATATGTACAATTCAGAAATTTTTAAAAAGGGTCCAGATACCTTAAGGTATCGTATAATGTATCCACCAAATTTCTCCTCCTTGAAACAGTATCCTGTGATCCTCTTTTTACATGGGGCCGGGGAAAGAGGCAATGATAATGAAAAACAGCTGATTCATGGTAGTACTTTATTTTCTAGCGATGAGAATAGGGACAAATTTCCAGCAATAGTGATTTTTCCTCAATGCCCTACGGATGACTATTGGTCCAGTGTCCAGGTTGATAGAAAAACCCAACCCGTTGGCTTACGTTTTGAATACGGGAAGGGACCCACCAAAGCTCTTGGTCTTACTATGGCCTTAATGGATTCGCTAGTTGCAGAATCCCACATAAAATGGGACCAAGTTTATGTTATGGGATTGTCAATGGGTGGTATGGGCACTTTTGAAATACTATATAGAAAACCGGGGATGTTCGCAGCAGCCATTCCAATATGTGGAGGTGGGGATACCGAAGTGGCAAAGGTCTATGCCGATAAGGTTCCTTTGTGGATGTTTCATGGAGCACAGGATAATGTAGTAGATCCGCAGTTGTCCTTGGATATGACCTCCCATATTATAGAATATGGGGGACATCCAAACCTAACCATTTATGGAGATGCCAATCACAACAGTTGGGATTTGGCTTTCGCCGAGCCTAATTTATTGCCTTGGTTGTTTTCACTAAAACGATCTGAATAGAGAACGACCAAAGAATTTTGCAATCATGAATTTGTGTAAAACGGAACCAGATGAAAATTTTAAAAAATATAATTGCAACAGCGGTTTTACTATGTAGTGTAATATTATATTCACAGGAAGTGGTACCGGAAACTTATATCAATCCTCTGGATATTGACTATACCTATATGGTTTATAATTCAAGTAAGAATATTTCCTATCGTTCCGGTGCTGATCCCGCAGTAATTGAATTTCGCGGTGAATACTATATGTTTGTCACTAGGTCTTTTGGTTATTGGCATTCCACTAATTTGATCCACTGGGAATTTATTAAACCTAAACAATGGTTTTTCGAGGGTTCCAATGCCCCAACCGCATTCAATTATAAAGATTCGCTGGTATATTTTGCAGGGGATCCCGCAGGTTATGGAAGTATTCTTTATACCGATGATCCAAAAAAAGGGGAGTGGACACCTACCGCTTCAATTACCAACAACATCCAGGATTCGGAGTTGTTTATTGACGACGACGGGAAAACCTATTTGTATTGGGGCTCGTCAAACGTATATCCCCTCAGTGTGAAAATGCTGAATAAAGACGATCGTTTTCTTGAAACCGGGGTTGAGAAAGAACTTTTCAATTTGATTGAAGAAGAACATGGTTGGGAACGTTTTGGCGAAAATAATTACCATCCAACCTTAAAGGAAGGATACATGGAAGGTGCCTCGATGACCAAACACGACGGGAAATACTATTTACAGTATGCAGCACCAGGGACGCAATTTAATGTATATGCCGATGCTGCTTATATTGGTGAAACTCCACTTGGTCCTTTTACTTACATGAAAAATAATCCCATGAGTTTCAAGCCTGGCGGTTTTGCTAATGGGGCAGGCCATGGTATTACCGTGAAACAAACCAATGGCCAATACTGGCATTTTGCTACCATGGCCTTGGCTTCAAATTCTCATTGGGAACGTCGTCTCTCCATGTTCCCCGCCTATTTCGATGATGAAGGATTAATGTATTCCAACACCAGCTTTGGCGATTATCCCTTATTTGGGCCAAATCATCCAACAAAAGCAGGGCAGCATAGTGGCTGGATGTTGCTTTCTTACAAAGGAAAAACAACGGTTTCATCTTCACAAATGCAGGTGAAAAAAAGTACTTCTACCGATGGTGATTATGACATCACCGAAATGCCACTTGAAAAGAATAGTGAAGGTGAAATTATTTCGAAGCTGTTAACCGATGAAAGCCCGAAATCCTTTTGGGTTGCTGAATCCAATGATGATGAGCAATGGGTTAAGATCGAAATGCCTTCACCTGGAAATATTTACGCTTTTCAATTAAATTTTCATGATCAGGATTCGGGCATTTATACCCGTACCGAAGGCCTACGACATCGATTCACACTGGAGGTTTCAGCGGATGGAAAAAACTGGGAAACTGTTGTGGACAGACGTGGGAGCTATAAAGATGCGCCCAATGCCTACATCACCCTTAACCAACCTGTACGAGGAAAATATGTATGCTACCATAATGTGGAGGTTCCGGGCAATAACCTGGCATTATCAGAAATAAGGGTATTTGGAAAAGGTTTAGGAAAGAAACCTGAAAAGGTGAAGGGATTTGAAGTATCCCGGGAGGAAGACAGAAGAGATGCCTCTTTTACCTGGAACCCTGTGAAAGGAGCACAGGGTTACAATATCCGCTGGGGTATCGCACCAGATAAATTATACCACTCCTGGTTGATTTATGATGTAAATGAACATTTTATGCGCAACCTCGATCGCGATACGCGATATTATTTTACTATAGAAGCATTTAGTGAAAATGGGATTTCAGAGATAACTGAGGTACAGGAAGTGAAATAATGAAAAGAAATTATCAATTTTTTGCATAATAACTAAGATGAGAAAATTTAATCTGATTGTTGCAGTTCTGTTTTTTACAGGGCTTTCAGGTCTAAAAGCCCAGGAAAGTATTCCCCAAGTGGAGGCACTGTTGCAGAAAATGACCATTGAAGAAAAAATAGGTCAATTAAATTTATTGACACCTGGTGGCGGGGTTGCTACCGGGGCAGTGGTTAGTGAGAATGTGGAAGCCAAGATAAAGGCTGGTAAGGTTGGTGGACTCTTCGGGGTAGCGGGTCCGGAAAAAATTAAGATGGCCCAAGATTTCGCAATAAATGATACCCGCTTAAAAATTCCGTTATTATTCGGTTCCGATGTTATCCACGGGTATAAAACAACCTTTCCCATTCCCTTGGGACTTGCGGCGAGTTGGGATATGGCCCTAATTGCAAAATCGGCAAGGATAGCAGCAAAGGAGGCAACCGCAGATGGAATAAATTGGAATTTTTCTCCCATGGTAGATATAGCACGTGATCCAAGATGGGGTCGTATTGCCGAAGGGGCAGGAGAAGATCCCTATTTGGGGTCCGCCATAGCCAAGGCAATGATAAAAGGCTATCAAGGAAGCGACCTTGCCAATGCCAATACGATGTTGGCAACGGTTAAGCATTTGGCCCTCTACGGGGCTTCCGAAGGAGGCAGGGATTATAATTCGGTGGATATGGGCAAGGTGAAAATGTTCAACCAATACTTACCTCCCTATAAAGCTGCGGTAGATGCCGGGGTCGCAAGTGTGATGACCTCGTTTAATGATATCGATGGGATTCCCGCATCGGGAAGCAAGTGGCTCCTTACCGACCTACTGAGAGAACGATGGGGTTTTGACGGGTTTGTAGTCTCAGACTACACCTCCGTAAATGAAATGATTGCCCATGGACTAGGGGATTTACAGGCTGTGTCTGCCCTGGCCCTTAACGCTGGACTTGATATGGATATGGTGGGTGAAGGTTTTCTGACCACTTTGAAAAGATCATTGGAAGAAGGGAAGGTCAGTGAAGACCAAATTACCCAAGCCTGTCGTAGAGTTTTGGAAGCAAAGTATAAATTAGGTCTTTTTGAAGATCCTTATCGCTATATCGATGCCAAGAGACCCGCCAAGGATATCCTTAGCGAGGAAAATAGGAAAGTAGCGCGAGAAGCTGCTAGCCGATCTTTTGTGCTCCTAAAAAACCACAATAATATCCTTCCCTTAAAAAAGAATATAAAAATAGCCTTAGTAGGACCTTTGGCAAACAATAAGAACAATATGTTGGGCACTTGGGCACCAACGGGAGACCCAGCGTTATCAGTTCCTATTTTGGACGGATTAAAGACAGTAGCCCCCACAGCTATAATTACCTACGCTAAAGGGACCAATATTTCGGATGATCCTGAACTGGCGAAAAAAGTCAATGTGTTTGGCCCCAGGATTGAAATTGATGGGCGTTCTCCTGAAACAATGCTCAAAGAAGCCCTAGATTTGGCCAATAAATCCGATGTAGTAGTAGCTGTAGTGGGAGAAGCTACCGAAATGAGTGGGGAAGCGGCCAGTAGAACAGATCTATCTATTCCTGAAAGTCAGAAAAAAATGATCCGTGCCATAGTAGCTACTGGCAAGCCTGTCGCTTTGATACTTATGAGCGGCCGTCCTTTAACCATCCCAGAGGAGTTGGCACTACCTGTCAGTATCCTTCAAGTGTGGCATCCTGGAGTAGAGGCTGGAAATGCCGTTGCAGATGTTATTTTTGGAGACTATAATCCCGCTGGAAAATTAGCCGCAACCTGGCCTGTAAATGTTGGGCAGATCCCCATTTATCACAGTATGAAAAATACAGGGAGACCAGCTACTTCCGAAACTTTTCAGAAATTCCAATCCAATTATTTAGATACCCCCAATGCACCACTGTTGCCATTTGGTTTCGGACTTAGCTACACCCAATTTGAATACTCTAATCTTAGTATTGATAAAACGGAAATAGGGCAGGGAGAATCCGTGACTGTTACTGTAACCTTAAAGAATACTGGGAGTTATGACGGAGAGGAAGTGGTACAACTCTATCTTAGGGATGTGGTGAGAAGTATTACACCACCCATGCGGGAACTAAAAGGATTTAAAAAGGTATTTCTAAAGCAGGGCGAAACCAAGACGGTTACCCTTACTCTTGATCCCGATGACCTGAAATTTTATAACAGCCAACTAGATTTTGTATCGGAACCAGGCGAATTTGAGGCGTATATCGGCACGGATTCCAATGCCACCGGGAAAGTTACTTTTAAGTTAAAGTAAATTTTTATGGTCAAATAATACGGTTTGGCCCAAAAAAATTGATCATGTATTACCTCAATAAATTATTGCTTTTAGTTTTTGTTGTGTTTAGCTTTTCGTGTAAGCGGGAGCAACAAAAGGAAACCGTTGAAAGTAAAAGGCCCAATATTCTATTTATAATGGCCGATGATCATGCGATTCAGGCTATTAGTGCTTATGATCATCCCATTGGTAAGATGGCGCCAACACCCAATATAGATCGTATCGCCAAGAAGGGCGCTCTTTTTACGCATAGTTATGTCACCAATTCTATCTGTGGTCCCAGTAGAGCCGTAATTCTGACTGGGAAACACAGTCATATTAACGGTTTTAGACAGAACGGTGACCGTTTTGATGGGAGTCAGCCTACCCTGCCCAAGATGTTACAACAAGCGGGCTACCAAACTGCTCTGTTGGGAAAGTGGCATTTACACGGCTATCCCGAGGGTTTTGATCATTGGAAGATAATAGTGGACCAAGGCAATTATTACAATCCCGATTTTATAGAAAATGGGGATACTATTCGAGTTAAGGGATATGCCACGGATATTATCACCCACGATGCCTTGGACTGGTTAAGGAACGAAAGGCAGGATAATGTACCATTTTTTCTAATGGTACAGCATAAAGCCCCACATAGGAATTGGATGCCGGCACTGCGTCATATCAATAAATATGATTCGGTTCAATTCCCATTCCCGGACACCTATTTTCCCACTTTTGTAGATCAACAGGCATCTGAGGAACAATTACAAACCATATATAAAGATATGTATGAGGGGCACGACCTTAAAATGACTGTGGAATTTGGAAGTACGGTACTGGACCACAACCCTTGGAAAACTGATTTTGAGCGGATGGACCCAGAGCAACGCAGTAAATGGGATACAGGATATTTGCCCAAGAATAATGCATTTCACAAAGCTAATTTAAGAGGTAAAGAATTGGATCTATGGAAGGGGCAACGCTACTTACAAGATTATATGGCTACTATAGCCGCTGTGGATGAGGGAGTAGGACAACTGTTGGATTATTTGGAGAAAAATGGCTTGGCCGAAAATACCTTGGTGGTGTACACCTCCGATCAGGGATTTTATTTGGGTGAAAATGGCTGGTTCGATAAGCGGTTTATGTACGAACCTTCTTTTGGGACCCCGCTTCTAATGCAATGGCCGGGGAAAATTGATCCAGACATAAGAATTGACGCTATGGTGCAGAACCTGGATTTTGCACCAACCTTTTTAGAGGTGGCCGGAGTTCGGGATTCAGAAGAAGAAATGCAAGGAGAATCCTTTATGGGATTGTTGAATGGTAGTATGTCGGAAGCTGATTTTAGAGACGTTATCTACTACCATTATTATGATTATCCCGCCTTTCATATGGTGAAAAAACATTATGGGATTCGGACCCAGCGCTATAAGCTTTTGCATTTTTACGACGATATCGATCAATGGGAATTTTATGATCTTGAAAAAGATCCACTAGAAAAGCATAATGCTATTGATGATCAAGAATATAGTGATAGGGTGAGTATAATGCTTAGAAAGTTAGACAGTGTTCAGAAGGTTTATATGGTTACGGACAAGGAATTCTTGAAAACTCCCAAAGAAAAAGTAGAAGCAGCATATCAACAATTTCTGGAGCTTAGGGGAACAGAGTAGCGAATAAAATTAATATAGTATTTTAGAGTTGTTGGGAGTATGAATACCAGAAAATAGAATTTTCAAAAAGCAGGGGATGGTTGAGTGCAATGTTGCCTAATGTTTATTTGCAAGGATAATTCGAAAGCAACAAAGGATCTATCTGCAGGTTAGTTATGGTAAGATTTGGGGTTGAAAAAAGTTTAACATTGATATTAAAGTAAAGATGAGATAGATTAATACTAGTTCTTAAAACTTGAATGTTTTTTGTTGGATAATTGGTTCCGAATGCGTTTAAAAATTTGATTAACATTAATGGCTAGGGAACTATTGTACCTGTTTCAATATCCAATTGGTCATCTCTGTCAGAACGACTGGAGAAAACGTTTCCTCAATGGTTTCAAGAAGAAACGTGAAGTGGGACGTATTGACCAAGTTGAGCCATTATGTTTTGTGTTTCGAAACTACACCAACATACATTTACTAATTTTAACACGGTTATATTTACTAATTTTAGTACATTTGATTTTACTAAGATTAACACGATAGAAAAAACTAATTTTAGCCCGAAAACAAAGATTAAAAAAATAAATTCAACAACATGGCAACCCCCAGAGAACGATTCGCAGAAGCCCTTACCTTTCTGAAAGGGTTACAGGACCAGGGCATGGTAGGAATTCATACCGATGATATTCCTAATGTAAAACACCGTCAATTGCTTGTCAAAAATGGATTTTTACAGGAAGTCACCAAAGGATGGTATATTGCCACAGACCCCAATGAGAAAGATGGTGAAACCACAGCGTGGTATAGTTCATATTGGGAATTTATAGCACGGTTTCTTAACCGAAAATATGGAGACGATTGGTCGCTTTCGGCGGACCAATCCTTGTTGCTCCATGCCGGGAACCGGTCGGTGCCGCAGCAAATGCTTATACGGTCGCCCAAGGGCAATAATAAGCCTACTCCGTTACCCCATAACACCTCCCTGTTCAATTTGAAGACCGATATACCTACTTCGGAACAGACCTTAATAGAAGAAGGCATCCGCATGTATAGTTTACAGGCCTCCCTCATTTATGCAGGGGTGTCGGTGTATACAAGCAATGCCATTGATGCGCGTACCACGCTGTCGTTGATACGGGATGCTTCGGAATTATTGCCCATACTATTGGAAAACGGGCATACCACATTGGCTGGTCGATTGGCCGGGGCTTTTCGTAACATCCAACGTGACAGAATAGCCGACCAGATTATGGCAACCTTCAAACAGGCCGATTATGACATCCGGGAGGAAGATCCCTTTGATGCCAAATTGGAATTGAAATTGTCGGCAAGGGAACGTTCTCCCTATGCCAACCGCATACGCCTGATATGGCTACAGATGCGTGGGGCTGTAATGGCCAATTTCCCCCAAGCCCCCGGCATACGGACCGACCATGGATCCTATATGAAGGACGTGGACGATATATACATAACGGATGCCTACCATTCCCTGTCCATTGAGCGCTATCGGGTGACCCCTGAGTTGATTCAAAAAGTGAGTTCCGGTGAATGGGACACCGAGGAAAACGAAGGGGACCGGAAACAACGGGATGCGATGGCAGCCCGGGGCTATTATCAGGCTTTCCAATCCGTAAAGCGGAGCATCAAAGCCATATTGGAAGGAGCAAATGCAGGAACACAGGTCGATAAAGACCATGCCACATGGTACAGGCAGTTGTTCGACCCAAGTGTAACGGCAGGCCTGTTGAAGGCTTCCGACCTTTCCGGTTACCGCAATAACCAAGTGTACATCGGAAACTCCAAACATGTTCCCCTAAATGTAGAAGCCATGCGCGATGCCATGCCCATACTATTTGAACTGCTGGAGGAAGAGCCCGAGGCTTCCGTGCGTGCCGTGCTGGGCCATTTTGTCTTTGTTTTTATCCACCCGTATATGGATGGCAACGGTCGTATGGGCAGATTCCTGATGAATACAATGCTGGCCTCCGGGGGCTATCCATGGACCGTAATTCCCGTAGAAAAGCGGGATGAATATATGCAGGCATTGGAGGAAGCGAGTGTAAGACAGAACATCGAACCGTTTGCAAAATTCTTGGGAGATTTGGTCAACGAAAGAATGAAAGGTAAAAATGCAGCGGAATTACCGAACAAAAAATAGCCACATGATATTATTTGAAATCATTTGATTAAAGTTACCGTATAGAAAGCATAAAACGCTCCCGTTACCTTTATGGAGACCTTATAATTTCCTGATGGATTGCCGGGATTCCGATGTAATAGCCCCATCAGATTTTGGTGCAGTTTATGAATGTCTTTCAGGGTCTTACGTTCTTTCTTTTTCATGGCCTGTTCTTTAGGGTTGGCCTTGGGCCTCCATATCCGGTAGCAATTGCCGGATCTTATCAAGGAATTCCATTTCCTCATAGGGTATCATATTGAGTACATACCCGAGTACTTCCCGAATGTTATGTTCGGGCTCTGGAACGATACTATTTGGGGTGCGTTCCGCATCCAATGCCGTGATGCATACCTTTAATAAACTGGAAATCATAAAGGCAGTTTCCAAGTAGCCCTCGGTGATCAGGTTTACAGAATAGAGTTCCTTTATGGAAGGGCAGCGTTTTAAGGTATAAAAATGCTTTTTGGTCAATGCTTTTATTTTATTCAAGGTGCCTCCTTCCTCCGATCCCGGTATTTCCACATCGGAAGCATCTTCTTTTACATGAGGGATTTCTTGGTGCGGAGGTCTATCTACCATGTAAGTTCTACATTCCGCCAATTTATCCTCGAACAGTTTGGAAACTATGGCAAAAACTTGATTGGCTTTTTCCTGTATTTTTTGAATTTGGGTTATGTTGATATGATAATTGTTTTGGTACCGAGTAGTGATATAGGCCTCGTCCAATAGCCTCAATAAGGATAGTTCTTCCGCAATATTGGTATTGAAAAGGTTGCCCAATTCCGGTACAAATGGTTTGATGTACGTTTGATGTTCTTTGATACTATGGCATTTCCGTTCCTTCCCCATTGTAAAAAGTTCCACTCTACGGAACCACAATTCTATATACTGGTGGAGCATAAAGGCGGCTTGGGAATGATTTTCCTTTTCCAGAAAGAAGTTGGCCCCTTCCATGAAGCCATTCAGTTTTGCACGCTCTTGCTGGAAGTCGAGCACTATACGGTTCAAGGTATCCTCATTGGGGGAATACCTGTGAAATACATCTGTCCCTGTATCTGCATTGTTGACGATCAGCTTTTCCCAAGAACAATTGTGGGCAAAGAACAAATTCCCTTCCTTTAACTGCTGCTCAGCGTATTCATAAGAAAATATGCGGCACAGATAATCTGTCTGTTCCTGAAAAATTTTGGCAACCATGGAGGATAGTTCCTGGGTCAATGAAGAACAATTTCCCTTAAGGATTACAATTAACAGTGGCTTTGGTAAACCTTCTGTTACAACTATTGATTCATAGATATACTTGATTTCCAGTAGCGAATGTAGGTTGTCTAGAACCTGATCTCGATTGATATAATTCTTACTTTCCATAGTAGTCATATTAAAGTTTATGAATGTCTTTCAGGATTTTTAATTTTTTCTTTTTCATAGCCTGTTTACTTGGTTAGGTTTGAGGTTGCTATTTCCGTTACTGTTGATTAATTCTATTATGAGCAATCGTCTTGTTTAATAATTTTTAATTATTTTTTATGAAGTAACTCTAGAATTACAATGTAACGAACCAAAACAGATTGTATATTACCAATTGAATTTGGTATTTTACCAATGGCATTTGGAGATTTTCCATTATCTTTATTAATCGAAAAAAAGACAACAAAAAGTAAATTTCACACATGAGCACTGCAACAAAACCAAACCATATTGGAAGGAAGATTGGCCGAATAAGGGAATTACGAGGAATGAAGCAAGAAGCCTTGGCCATGGAGCTCGGCATTAGCCAACAAAGCGTTTCTTTAATGGAGCAAAGTGATACTATTGAAGAAGACAAACTGGAAAATGTAGCCAAAGTTCTGGGAGTAACAAGAGAAGCTATTGAAAATTTTTCTGAAGAATTGGCCATTAATTATTTTAATACTTTTAACGATAACAGTTTTAGTAATAGCCAAGGAACTTTTCACCCAAATAACTGTACTTTTAATCCACTTGATAAATTGGTAGAAGCCTACGAGGAGAATAAAAAACTCTATGAACGATTGTTGGCTGCTGAAAAGGAAAAAGTAAGTTACTTGGAAAAATTGTTGGATAAAAAATAATACTATTTCTTATAGAGACTTATAAGTTTGAAACCATAAGTGATTTCACATTAGACGAATCGCTTATGGTTTTCTTGTTTTGTTTCGGAAATGATTTCCATAATTCTAAATAAGGATTGCTTGCGTATCCAAAGAAAAAGATAAGTAGGTGGAAATATTGAACTAGTCCTGAACCAGTTCCTGCGGAAGTTGAATTGCTTCTGTAGCCTTACCCTTTTTAGGACATCTCTAAATTCAACAATTTTTCTTTAATATTGTTCGTTTCGGGGAAGAATTCTTCCCCGAAACGGTCTTTGTATTCCCTAGGTGGTATATCTCCCAAAGCGGAGTGGGGATGCTTCCTGTTGTAGTCCTCCCTCCATTTATCGGTCAGGGTTCTTA
>NZ_JASWIM010000050.1:0-26713 GCF_030291335.1 Arenibacter flavimaris | reverse complement strand
TGGAAACTTCATCACAAATATGGTTTCCGGACTCATTGCATATGCCTTTTACCCAACAAAACCAAACATCAATATAGACAACCTTCAAAGAATTGGATAGTCCTTATATCGAACTCACGTTATAAAGGCAATATTAGGCACATATTAACCACGGATGATTTTAGCGAGTCTACAGCTTGGGAATTTTCATTGGCGCAGAAAAATACATACCAGAATGGAGCATATTGGGGAACACCAACGGGATGGGTATGTTATGCCATAGCTAAAACCAATTTTAAACTTGCGCAGAAATTAGCCAAAGAATTCATAGATGATTTGCGTGAAAACGATTTTAGAAAAGGTTTGGAATACGGAGCTCCCTATGAATGTTTTCATCCTTCCGGACACAGACAAAACCCTTTGTATATGACCACAGTAAGTTGTCCCTTGGCTGCGTTTAAGGCAATTGCAAAACCTTGAAAGAGAGACTATTTTTTTCTTCTATTTGGGATTTATAGGCTTCTATATTGATTATGGGCTGTACTAAATAATATTCAGGTATTTCAATCTGAGCTTTACTTCCGAATCTTCCGCAACCACTTTTGAAATTTTGTTCAAGTCGATATCAAAAGTATAATTGTAGTTACTGGAATTCATTAAGACCACAGAATTTAAAATAAGAAGGGCTTCACTCGGCTTATCGGATTTGTACAAGGCATTGGTCATCACTGCCGATGGATCCGATTGTTTCATAATTGCCATAAATTCTGCCGCACGTACCCTGTTTATAAGCTCTGGGTCCTTGGTTGCGATCGATTTGATTTTGGCCCCCATGGCCATAGCCTGTTCTCCAAAGGTACTGCAGACAATGATGGCCCAATATCGTTCCCATGGATCCGAAGAATCCAAGGCTGCTGCCAATGAATTTTTGGCCTCCTTAAAGTTTAAAAGGCCCAGGTTGGCAATTTCAATATATTTTATAATTTCCTCTTTGTGTTTTTGGCCAAACGCCACTGGGTTCTCAAAAGCTTTATCTATAAGGACATGTTCAGGGTAAAAAGAGAGGTCGGGCATTCCTTTTACCCAAGTATTTAGCCTGTTTCTCAAGTCTATTAAAGTAGTTTTGTAGGCTGGGTCATTGGCCAGATTTTTTGTTTCATAGGGGTCTTCATCTATATCGAATAGCATTTCACAGGGGCGGGCTTCAAAGAAGGCCGATTGTGTTTTGTTCAGTTCTCCTTTGTCATAGAGTGCTTTCCATTCTTGGTAGGCCAATTGCTTGTAACGGTAGTTGTTCATTAGGCCATCAAAATTAAAGGGCTGATAGTTTCTAATATATTTGTACTTTCCTTTTCGAACGGCCCTCACCATATCGTATTTCTCATCAAACCTATCCGCATAGCTATAGGTCTCATCAGGGGTATGCACCTCTGGGTTACTGTTGTCAGGGCCTAAAAATGCCTTTCCATCCATTCCTTTTGGCTTTGTAACCCCTGCTAGGTTTAAGACTGTTGGTGCCAAGTCGATAAAGCTTATAAAATCGTTTACGGTACTGCCAACGGGTTTATTTACGAGATGTTTATATTTTTCGGGAACGTGGACTACCATTGGAACGTGGAGTCCGGTTTCGTATAGGTATCCCTTGCTTCCTGGCAAAACCCCTCCATGATCGCCAAAGTAAAAAATAAAGGTATCGTCCAACCTGCCATCAGCCCTTAGTTCATTGATAACTGTTCCAACCTGCCGATCCATCTCCCTAATTTTATCCCGGTACAGGGCGTTGGTGTATTTAAATAGTTCAGTATCGGGGTGTTTGGGCTCAACTTTGAATGAATTTTGGTCCGTTTCAGGCAATGTGCCGTCCATATCCTCATGGGTAAAGTGCATGCTCGACTCATGGGAAACCCCGATATTGAAAACGTGGAAAAAGGGCTGATTTTCATTCCTATTCCTCCAACTGGCCTTCTTTGAGGATTCGTCCCAAACTCCATCCCTTTTCCTAATATTGTAGTCTTCCTTACTATTGTTGGTAGTGTAATAACCTACCTGCCTTAAATATGCCGGAAACATCTTTAGGGAATCGGGCATAGGGACCATCAACATTTTCCTATGGAATTGGGCCCCAATACGGGGACCGTAACAACCAGTGATGATGGCCGACCTGGCGACACTGCAAACCGGTGCATTTGAAAATGCGCGATTAAAGATTAGACCCTTTTCCGCAAGGGATTGAATATGGGGGGTGGGAACACCATTGTCGTCAAAGAGGTCGAGGTAGTGCTTGGAATTATCCTCGGAGGTAATCCAGACAATGTTGGGGGGACGATCCTCCATCTGTTTTGCTTGGGATACCATGGCAGTGGTATACATGAGATATATAACCAGTGCTGTGAAAAATATGCGGGAGTCAAATATGGTCATAGGGGTTTATGTTTGCTTTTATACGTAATAGTATTGGCTCATTGTTTTTAATGATGCCCCTAATATACCAAATTCCCTAAATCTATATTTTCCCCTCTGCTTCCAGAGTATCCACTATGGCAGAGAGTTGTTCCGGGGTAATGGGCTTAATTATGTAATCGGATATCTCGCTAATCTGTTTTGCTTGGGCCAAATCCACTGGGTCTACCGAAGAACTGACCATGTAAATGGTAACTTCCTTTCCTACCCTAGGTTTGATCTTTACGTATTCTTCCATGAACTGAAAACCATCCAATATGGGCATGTTGATGTCCAGAAAAATAACGTCAGGCAAATTCTGGTTGTTTCCAACATTATCGATCATAAATTCCAAAGCTTCTTCACCATTGGAAAACATCAATATTTTTCTAGCTAGTTTATGGGTTTTAATGGTTCTTGTAATGGTATATTTATAGATGTCATCATCATCTATAAGGCAAATAATGAACGGTTTCGTCATAATATTAAAATTTAATTGTAAATGTTGTTCCTTTTCCTACTTCACTTTCCGCGGTAATGGTACCGCCCATTGTTTCAATGTGGTTCTTTGTAAGGAAGAGCCCAATACCTCTGGCATCCTTGTGTTGGTGAAATGTTTTATGAAGGCCGAATAATCTATTGCCATGCCTTTTAAGGTCTATGCCCAAACCGTTATCCTTTACTGTCATAAACAATCTTTTGTTTTTTGTTTTTGTCCAGATTTCAATTTCGGGCACTCTTTTCGGGTCCTTGTATTTTATGGCATTGGTTAGCAGGTTAAGGAAGATGCTTTCCATATAATTGCGATTATATATAATCTGATTGGCTTTGGAGAAATCTGCTTTGATTATTGCGCCTGTTTCCATGATCTGGGCACTGATTATCTCTTGCGTCTTTTTGAGAACTTCATCAAATTTAATGTTCTCTTTTTCCTTTTTGGCTTCATCCCTAATTTTTAATGCCTCCACCAAACTATCCAACGTAGAAGTAAGATGATGGATTACAACCTCGAATTTTTCAAATAGCAATTCTCTATCTTCATCACTTTCGGACGTTTTGTAAAAATGTAATAGTGCGTTAAGATTGCCTACTGGAGAACGCAGGTTGTGGGAAGTGATATGCGCAAAACTAGCCAATTGTGTATTTTGGGCAGTTAATTTTTCGGCAAGAATTTCCAGTCTTCCCTTGGCCTCTGCCAGTTTACGTTGGCTTTCAATACGTTCACTAATATCGATCGCTATCCCCAAGAATCCCGTTACTTCGCCATCTTTTGCGCTTCCTAATGCCGCTACATTTAAGAGTACGGTTACAGTTGAGCCGTCTTTACGTATATAGGTCCATTCCCGGGTTTCATTGTTCTCTTGGTTGGCCAATTCCACAAATACATCAAATCCCGTTATATTACGTCCCAAATTTGAAGATAGCTCCTCGCCGCGCTGTATCACTTCTTGTTCGAGATGAATGGCTGATGGCGTTTTTTTTCCGATCATTTCCTCGGCGGAATATTGCAACATTTCCTCAGCACCCCTATTGAAATGACTAATAACACCATCGATATGGGTTCCAATAATTGAAATTGACCCTGTGTTGAATATGGCCTTCAACTCTTCATTGGCCCTAGCTAAAGTATTCTCCGTTGTCTTTATTTTGTTAATATCTTGAAAAACACCATAGAGCCTTTTGCATTTTCCATCAACAAATTCGGTTTGGCCTATGGCACGTGCCCATATTGTATTTCCCTTCCCGGTTACAAGTTCCAATTCCAGGTCATAGGGCGTACCTTTTTCGATTGCTTCTGCAACTACCTTCTGTATTTTATTCCGGCTATCACCGGCTTTGAAAAAATTGATTCCAGTGGTCATATCGGGAATGTAGTCTGCTGGCACTTCATGAATTTCTCTGGTAATCCTGCTCCAAACAATTGTCCCTGATTGTATGTCAATTTCCCATGTACCTATTCGTGCCACCTCATTGGCCTTGTCCAGTATTTCCTCGGTCCTAAGTTTCTCTTGATCCTTTTGTTTGGCCTCCTGTTGAAGTTTTAGTTGTAGGGTAATATCCCTGATGGCGGCAGAAACCCATATTTCACCTTCCATTTTTACAGGGTTTAAGGATACTTCCACAGGTATTTCCTGTCCTCCTTTTTTTAAAGCGAACAGTTGCTTGCCAGCACCCATAGTTCTTGCTTTAGGAGCATCGGTAAAATGCTTTCGATGACTTATGTGGCCCATTTTAAAGCGTCCCGGTAGTAGTATTTCAATGGGTTGACCAATTAATTCCTCTTTTTTGTAGTTAAAAACATTTTCGGTCTGCTCATTGATTACCTGTATTTTTCCATTTTCATTCACAATGACAATGGGGTCCGGGGTTGCGTTCAAAAACGAACTTACCTTCATAAGGCTTCCCTCTGCCTCCGATCTTTTCTGTGCTATTCGATTAAGAATCCCTGAAGTTCTCCAGATTAAAAACAGGCTGCTTAGCAAAAATGAAATTGCATATAACAGGATTCCAAACTCTACCGATATTAAATTAAAACGATGGGTCAGTATTCTGAGAAAGCCCAATGCCAGTATCATAATCGTTAATTGGAAATAAAGGATCCTAGCCATTTTGTTGCCTATTTTACTTCCAGTAAATAAACTGGTTATTCCCAATGACGGATTAAGTAGGGAGGCGGCAATCGATATAATAAAAATGGCCAAAGAAGTATGGAGGGCCATGGATGTTAGAAATGAAAGTTTGTAGGAGGTAGGAACATTGAATAGGTATCCCAAAATGGCGATGAACGATAAAATAGTAACTAGATTCAATAAAGCCTGGACAATAAAGCGGAGGCTTCTATTCGGGTTATTTATAAATACCAAAGAGAAACCCATCATAGAGAAACAAATGGCCGATAATGGAGACATTCTCCCTGGAACGGGATTGTTGGCAGCCGCAGCGTCCAGATCGGTTATAAAAAGTTGATCTAATCCAATGTGGATATCGTATGTTCCTTGAAGTAATGTTAATCCCCCAATTGCAAAAACAGCAAATGCCAATAACTTTGAAAAGTGTTGCCGATTTTCATATTTTATTTCAGTTACTAGATATAGCGAAGCCCCGGATAAAGCAATTCCAAGTGCGGTATTGAATTTCATTGTAACATAGCCCGGAAGTACACTCTTTAAAAAAGATATATCCAAGAACCATCCTATCATTACTAATATTCCTAAGCTAATAGCAATAACACTGATCTGGTGGATGAAATTTTTAAATTTCCTAGGAGTATTGTCCATTTAAATGTTTTCGATGGTTAGTGGCACTGAAATTACCATATGAGTTTTAATAAGGTAAAATATCATGCCCTTTTCAACCGTCCTAGGAATCGGATTAGGTAGAACATGTCGTCCCTTATCCAGCATGGAAGAAGTGGTTGGAAAAAGTCACAATCCCCTCCTTTTTTATATTGGTATTATATATAATTGATAAACTAAATTCTAAGGTTGGGGTTACAGGAATCAAATCTTAACCAACCCTTCAGGTCTCTTAAAGATACGTAATTTTTTGATATACAGATGTTTCAAATAAAGGGTTTCTAAAAAATTTACTTAAATGTTGTTCTTGCTTTCATTCAAAATGCAAAAAAAATTGTTACATTGAAATTTGGAATTACTTGGCCATAATTTTTTCTGGCCGGATTTTTAATCTAAGGATTTCCTGATGGTAATGAATTAATTGGAAATCATGCCTTTGTCTTTTTCATGTCTATATTGTAGGTAATTAATCCATGGCGGGTTTTAAATTGCCTAGGGAGAACCAGAGTAAAGATTAAATGCTTAGTAGCTTGTGCCATTCTAGTTTAGAACAAAGGAAATATAAACGGAGGTCCCTATTACGGTTAGGGAATAAAAAATTAACATATAATAAACTATACATTAATTACCAATTATGAAAAGTAAAAGAATCCAAACTGTTGCTACCATTATTTTATCCCTAATGTTTTTATCAACCTTTAGTTTAATTGCGCAGGAGCATCTTGATGTTGACCATCAAAAGAAAATGTACGAGCGAAATGCCATGGGAGACGGAACAGCATTGAAGGTTTTACTTTTTTCCGGTACTGGTTGGTTCAGGCATCCTGATATCCCCATTGTAAATGGATGGATCGTACGGCTAGGTGCCGAAAACAACATGCAGGTAGATGTAAGTGAAACTGGAAGTGATATATCCAAGGAAAAACTGGGTTATTACGACGTGTTGCTGTTCAACAATGCCAATGTTCTTGATAAGGTTCTTAACCAAGACCAACGCAATGTCATTGAAGAATGGTATAGGGCTGGGGGTGCAATTGTTGGCTTACATGCATTGTTGGTGCACCAGGAAAACTGGCCATGGTTGATGGAATTGGGAGGATGTGATTTCAATAGTGATTCCGAATTTCTCAAAGCCAAAGTGGTGGTTGATCCTGCCGCTATGGATCATCCTGCGGTTAAGGGAATGGGTAAGGAGTTTTGGTACGAGGCGGATTGGACCAACCACACCAAGGTTGTTACCGGTTTGCCAGGTGTACAGGTTTTACTTAGGGTAGACGAATCCACATACGAACCGGTTAGGGAGTATTTCAAGACCAGGGGAGGTGTAGCTATGGGAAAAGATCATCCAATAGCCTGGACCAGGGAATGGGACGGAGGTAGATTTTTCTATACAGAGTTGGGGCATGACATCCGTTCATTGAATACGGATTTTGGGCGACAACATCTTATAGAAGCAATAAAATGGGTAGTTAACAAAGAGTGACAATGCCGTTCTAATTTTATCGAGGTAGCCAATCAACTGTCCAATATTGATAATCTTAACAAGAGTAATTTATTAAAAGTAGGTCAGGTTATGGCCTTACAGAATCTATAGATATTTCCATTAAACTTTTTCAGTCGGCCAGGGCAGACTATATGGAGGTACTTTTGACCTAGCGGGATGCCCTCGAATCCAGTGAGGAACTTGTAGAGACCAAAAAGGACCAAATGTTGGCCAAGGTGGGTATCTATAGAGCCTTGGGAGGAGGCTGGGATAGATAAAGCTTATACAAGGTTTGATAATAACTTTAAAGGGAAGCCATTTTACATTCGTGTAGAATGGCTTTTCCTATTTTAAGGCTTATAAGACTTTTGGATTAAGTCCAAAATGAAGTGCCGACTCAAATTTATTTGAGGATTATCCATAAACCTTATATATTTATTGTTCCCTATATTAGTAGCCTTATTAAAACCATCCAATTATATGAAAGTTTTATCTCTATTTTTCCTTGGCACCTTGTGTTTTTTATCAATGAACAGTTGTGCTGAGAAAGAAGGGAAGAAACCCCAAAAGCCCAACTTCTTATTTATTATGTCCGATGATCACGCCTATCAGGCCATTAGTGCCTATAGTGATCATTTGATTCAAACCCCAAATATAGATCGGTTGGCCAAGGAGGGCATGTTGTTCAGAAACGCTAGTGTTACCAACTCTATCTGTGCGCCATCAAGGGCCACAATACTCACCGGGAAACATACCCATATTAATGGGAAAATAGACAATCACAATCCCTTCGATACTACGCAGGTTACCTTTCCACAGATATTTCAGAAGGCGGGTTACCAAACGGCTATGTTCGGGAAACTGCATTTTGGAAATAATCCCAAGGGCGTGGACGATTTTATGATTCTCCCCGGGCAGGGACATTATATTAATCCGGATTTTATTACCCCAAAGGGCGATACTACGGTAACCGGGTATGTAACTGATATCATTACGGACATGAGTTTGGAATGGTTGGATAAGAAACGGGATCCCAACAAGCCGTTTTTTTTAATGTATTTGCACAAAGCACCACATAGACCTTGGTGGCCAAGGGCGGATAAGTTTAAGGAGTATACCCAAAAAACCTTTCCTTTACCGGAAACCCTTTTTGACGATTATACGAATAGGGGCACTGCTGCCAAAACAGCAGAAATGAATTTGTTATACCATATGCAGTATAGTCATGATAGCAAGATTTGGCCCGAAACTTTAGAGGCCATGGGAGGAGTAGAGCCATTTGTGGAAGGTTCCCAGGCCGATGTTTATAACGAATTCAATCGAGGAAACGAGGAACAAAGGCAAGAATATAAGCCTATTATAGATGCCATTAATCAGGATTTTAAGGAAAAGTGGCCTACGTTTACGGATAAGGAAAAAATGATCTGGAAATACCAAAGGTATATGCAGGATTATTTGGGAAGTATCTCCTCCGTGGATGACAATGTTGGAAGGGTATTGGATTATCTGGATAACAATGGTCTGGCCGAAAATACGATAGTGGTATATACCTCGGATCAAGGGTTTTATTTAGGGGAGCACGGTTGGTTCGACAAGCGTTTTATTTATGATGAATCTTTTAAAACACCCTTGTTGATTCGCTGGCCCAATGAAATTAAGCCAGGAACCACTGAGGAGGAAATGGTACAAAACCTTGATTTTGCCCAGACTTTTTTGGAAGCGGCACAAATTGAAGCACCAACTGATATGCAAGGGGAAAGCCTTTTACCGTTGCTAAAAGGGAAATCGGCCCAATGGAATCGAGAAGCTGTTTATTACCATTATTATGAATACCCAAGTGTACATATGGTTAAACGTCACTACGGCATTGTGACCAAGGAGTATAAACTGGCCCATTTTTATTATGATGTGGACGAATGGGAGTTATATGATCGTAAAAAAGACCCCAAGGAATTAAACAATGTTTATGATGACCCGGCCTATGCGGAAATAGTGCAGGAGCTAAAGGAAAAACTGGCCCAGCTTAGGGTAAAATATAAGGATTCCAAGGAGCTGGATGATAAATATATTGAACAGTCCAAAAAATATTAAAGTATTTTTTGTTGGATTCTTATATAGCAGTACTGGGTAATCGATTTGGCATTGGTTCTACTATGTCCCTTTTCCAAGGGAAGGGGCCTATTATCAGCTTTTATTAATTTGATAGTTCCGAGCCGATACTATGTTTTGGTTGCGCCACCTGTGTGATTTAGCTCATGACATACCTATTTTAGGGGTATTCGTGAACCTTCGGTTTCTCCCTGCCGGTCTAAATGACCTATGCTATTATAATCAGTTTGACTTTATGGAATATTGGCCTATGTATTTAATATCTTATCTGGCGTAATCGGCAGATCGTAAACGCGTTTACCACATGCTTTATAAATGGCATTGGCAATGGCAGCTGCAGATGGCGGCATGGCGACTTCCCCAACGCCATAGGCAGTTTCCTTAGGTCTATTTATTATGGCCACTTCCACTTCGGGTATTTCCGAAAAACGTAAAATGGGGTATTTTATCCAATCTGTGCTAGTGATTTCCTTTGTATTGAAAGTTACTTGTTCCTTTAGGGTCCAGCTGGCTGCCTGGATCATACCTCCTTCAACCTGATTTGTAATTCCATCCATATTGATTACTTCGCCAACATCTACGACCGCCCACATTTTGATTAACTCAATATGGCCATTTACTTTATTAACGGCAACCTTGGCGGAAACGGCAATATAGGCGTCCGAATTTTTATAGCGCATAAAGGCATATCCAATCCCCTCACCATCCAATGTATTTTGTGAGTTGGTCAAAGCTTTAACCTTTTGGATTACCGCTATGGCCCTTTCGTCTTCCAAGTGGTTTAATCGAAAATGTAAGGGGTCTTGTCCCGCCTTTTCGGCCAAGGCATCCATAAAGGATTCAACGGCAAAGATATTGGTGAAAGATCCCAAGCTACGTAATGAGGATACTCGAAAGGGTCCGTCAAAGTAGTGTGCATTTAGCTTTATGTTGGGAATAGTGTAATAGGGGTCGGCATTTCTATGGCCTCCTCCCAAGTATCCTCTCGATTTCATGGTGAATGGAACTTCCAAATACCTGGCTGCCAATACCGTTCCGGCATCTTTATTGGGGCGCATACTGTGGGAGTCCGACCACACCTCGGACTTCCAAGAATTTATTCGCTGGTTTTCATCCAAGCTGGCTTCCAATTCTGTAATCAATGCAGGGCCATAAGGGTCCCATGAATGCTCATCATGTCTGGACCATTGTACCCTAACATGGGCGTTGGGGTATTCCAAAGCCAAAATTGCAGCATCGGTGGCGGCATCATCTGCTGTGCTATGTCCAAAACAGCCAGCCCCAGGAACGGCTTTAATATGTATTTTATCGGTCTCCATAGATAACATTGTCGCCAATGCCTCCCTCAAAGGATATATTCCCTGACTATGTGACCAGAGGTGTAATACTTCCCCATCAAACATGGCCAGTCCACAAGCTGGGCCTAAAGAAGCGTGTTTAAGATAGGGTTTGGTATATCTTGCCTTGACGGTTTCCACCCCTTTAAAAGCTGCTTCCACATTACCTTCTTTCCTTATGGTTTCAGGATTATCGGCAATCTCTTTAATATGCGTAAATAGATTTTCAGGTTTGGGAAAGGGTGTGGAAGTAGTCCATTTAGAGTGGTTCCTAAGGTATTGTTCTGCCTTTACCGCTTGGTATTCCCTTTCGGTAATAACGCCCACAAAACTACCTTTTATGACCGTTTTAATTACCCCTGCCACTTCGGCCTTTAAGCCATTCCCATCTATAGCGGTCAGTTGGGAAGTGTATCCTGGAGGTCTAACCACCCTTGCGTGTACCATGCCTGGGAAGCGTAGATCCTGGATGTACACAGCTGGCCCTTGGACCATGTTCAATATATCTGTTCTGGGAACAACCTTTCCAACATATCGATGTTCCCGGTAGTCCTTAATGGGAACTGGAAGGCTTATTTCCCGTTCTATTTGTTCCCCTTCAAGGATTTCAGCAAAAGTGTAGGATTTGTCATCCAATTTGGACTTAACAATGCCGTTGTAAAGCATTAGGTTGTCAACACTGGTGTTTAGTTTTTTACCCGTCAGGGCCAACAATTCCTGTCTGGCCGTAGCAGCTGCAAAACGAACGGACATAGCGCTGTTTTGAATAGAGGCGCTGGCACCGGTATAGCCTTCGTTTGGAGTGATACCGGTCTCTGCTAAATGCACCTGTACCTTATCAAGCTCCATATCCAATTCTTCAGCGGCCACCTGTTGGATGGCAGTGCGTATTCCCTGTCCCAGTTCTACCTTTCCCGATAGTATCATTATACTCCCATCTTCCAATATTTTCAACCAAGCGTTTACGGTTTTGGCACGCCCTATGCTACCAGGTAGTTTTCCATTGTAATTCACTCGGACTGCCATTATAGGGTCTTCTGTACCTGAGCAGGACCCCAACAATGTGAATCCTACACTGATATAGCCCAAGTTTTTTATAAATTTTCGCCTAGATTGAAGTGGTATGGCAGTCATGGTAGGTTGGGGTTAAAGGTTTTTGGCCGCAGTTTTAATGGCGCGGATAATTCTGCTATGACTGCCGCAGCGACATAGGTTACCTTGCAGTGCATTTCTAATTTCCGCCTCATCAGGATTTGCGTTTGTATTTAAAAGGCTAACAGCGACCATTACCATGCCATTGAGGCAATATCCACATTGGGCAGCTTGCTCGTTTACAAATGCCTGCTGCACGGCGTGTAGCTTGTTCTTTTCAGTGGCAAGACCTTCCAGGGTGGTTATTTCGGCATCCCCAACAGATGATACAGGTAACATGCAGCTAGTAGAAGCACTTCCGTTTATAAGGATGTTGCATGCTCCGCATTGGGCAAGCCCACAGCCAAATTTTGGACCGTTTAGTTCCAAATAGTCCCTCAATACGTAGAGTAGTGGTGTGTCGGCTTCCGTTTTTACTTTTTTTAGGGAACCATTGATGTTGAGCTGGTAGGTTGGCATAGCAACGAGTTAAGCTTCTAAGATAATGAATTGCTTTTTTAAAACAAATGAACTGGAAATTATCGAAAGCAGGAATCCATAGCTTGATGGGTTTTTTGTTAAACCTTGGAAAACTTCTGCTATTACTTACTTTACTTTGTTTGTAGATGGCAGCAATGTAGGTAACTAATTTGTTTCTTGCTTGAAGTGGTGGTACCGTTCCAATATGACGGATTTTTGGACTGCAGTATTTATCGTTGGTTTTTTTCTTGGATCATCCGTTGTTCAAAGGTCGCGTTGTATTCAGGATTGCTATGGCTTGGAACCAAGGCATGGGTTGCTGTTCGCCACCCTGTTAATTTTTTATGGAGTTCCTGAGTTTTATCCGGGTTTTGTTCGGCAACATTATTTTCTTCACTTGGGTCCGAGGTTAAATTGTATAGCTCCAAAGCACTGTCTTCAAAATATTCATGAAGTTTCCAGTCGCCCGAAATTATTACGGAACCTGGGCGGGTACGGAACAGGGGATCTCGACTACCATCCTGTATTCCTTGATATTCCTGAAGGTAGATGGGAAAATGAAAATATAGTTCTCTATCAAATAGGGGTTTACCATTAAAAATAGGTGTAAGGTCCATACCATCAAGTAGCTTGGCACTTTTCTTTGGTTTTGCAATATTTTGTAGGGTAGGATAAAAGTCCATATTGCTTACACGGACGGTAGAGCTGGAATTAGGTTTTATTCTTTCGGGCCATTTAATCAGTAATGGCACACGGATTCCTCCTTCATAATAAGAACCCTTTCCTGCACGCAAGGGATTTTGTTCGGATATGGCCCTAATCCCACCATTGTCCGATGTAAATATTACCATGGTATTTTTTTCCAATCCGTTTGCTTTTAGCGAGCTAAGTAGTTTGCCCACGTTTTCGTCCATGGAGGCTACCATGGCGGCATAGTCCGGTCTATTTTGACCATTGGAACCTTTTTTATCCTTAAATTTTTTTATTAGTTCCTCTTTGCCCATTATTGGAGTATGCACCGTATAAAAAGGAAGGTAAAGGAAAAAAGTGGTGTCACGGTATTTTTCAACAAAAGTGATGGCCTCCTTGGTGATGCGGTCCGTTAAATACTCCCCATCGGGTCCATGGGTTATATGGTCAATCTTATAAGGGGAAAAATACCCCCCTTTCCCAGGATTGCCCTTGGCGCTTCCACCAATATTTATATCTATACCCTGTTCTTTAGGATTATTGCCTACGTGCCACTTCCCGAAACTGCCGGTGACATATCCTGCCGACTTCAACATTTGTGGGAGGGTGTATATGGTGTCGTTAAGATGATCCGTATTTTTTATAGGAATCAATTTCCGCGTCTTGGAATTTCCGCGGTCCGATGGACTTACCGTATAAACGCCGTGTCGTGGCGTATTAAGTCCGGATAGGAGACAAGCACGGCTGGGAGCGCAATTTGCAGCTGCGGCATAAGCATTGTAAAATATCATACCCTCCTTTGCCAATTTATCCAGATTGGGTGTTTCGTAATATTGGCTGCCCATAAAACCTACATCTTTCCAACCTAGATCGTCCACATTAATGAGTACGATATTGGGCAGGGACCTTGGTGATGCGTTATCTTTGGACGACCTACAAGATAGTAAGGTTGTGGCTAAAACCAAGGCAATAATTATGGGGAGATGTTTTAGGTATTTCATTTGTGTTGGGAATCCGGCACAGGGGCTTTAGTATTTTGATGGATATTGATTCAAATTTACCCTAAAACATTTACTTTGGGGATACATTTTGTATCAAAGACAGGGCTTAGATGTTGAATGTGGCTTTGAAGATTCCCATTTTATCCATTTTTTTCGGTTGTCTCTGTTGTATATTGTTTGGCAAATTCGGTCGGACTTTTTCCAAACTCCTTGCTAAAGCATTTGCTAAAATATTTTTGATTATTAAAGCCGGTCATATAAGCCACTTCGGAAATATACATTTTGTTTTTCTTTAATAGCTGGGCAGCTCTTTTTAAACGTATCTGCTTAATAAAGTTCACCGGAGTGTCATTGACTATGGCCTGAAGTTTTCTATAAAGATTGGCCCTGCTCATACCCACTTCCGAGGCCAGGTATTCCACACTCAGTAAATGATCGTCCATAGAATCTTCAACAATTTGTATCAGTTTTTTTATAAATCTTTCCTCATTGGAATCTACTTCAATATCAGAGGGTTCGGAGGTGATTATTTTGCTGTACTTTTCTTTTAGGTCTTGCCTGGTCATTAAGGCGTTCTTTACTTTCCATTTTACAAATTCTAGACTGAACGGCTTTTCTATATAATCCTCCGCTCCCAAACTCAGGCATTCAATTTTTGTTTCATCCGAGTTTTTTGCGGTCAACATAAAAATGGGAATGGAATTAATGTCATTATTCTCCTTAACCCGTTTTAGCATGGAAATGCCGTCTTCAATTGGCATGAGTATATCGCAAATTACCAATTGGGGCTTGTCTTTTAGAATGATGTCGTAGCCCTCCATACCATTCGAGGCTTCAAGTACATAGAAATCATGTTTTAATTCCTCTTTTACCATAAACCTCAGGTCATTATTATCCTCAACAAGCAATATTTTGGGTTTATCTGACTTAATGGATTGTGATTTTGCTTCAAATTCAGTGGAGACTTCCTCAATAACCTGAAATTCTGAATTATGGATGAAATTTTTTGTTAGGGGTTTGCCTGTGTTTATCCTTTCTTTTTTATTGAAAGCATTTTTATAGATCGGTAGAAAAAAGGTGAATTCAGTGAATACGCCCTCTTCACTTTCAACCCTAATGGCACCGTGATGTCTTTCCACTAGTTTTTGAACCAGTTCCATTCCTATACCGGTACCAGGAATTTGATTGCTATAGGCCTTTGTCGCCTGATAATAACGGTCGAATATATGTGGCAAGTCTTTTTCAGGTATTCCGATGCCATTGTCCCGAACACTGCATTTAATATAGGGGCCTTTTTTTGTGTCCTTTGATATAACTCCTTACCATGGACCTGGGAAATTAAAGAATTGGGAAGTAGAATTGGCTTCCGATTGCAATGGTGCGGAAAAAGTTTTTGTGTCCAATAATTTGGGTGAGATTAGCAAAATTATTGTCAATACGGAAACAGGCAATTTTATGGGCCCCTTGAAGGGGAAATCGAAATTGGCTTCCGGAACCATTTATTTTGCCAGGGTTCGTCAACAAAGCTCCCATGGACAATGGTCGGTATGGAGTAGATGGCACCAAGGGTTTAATGTGGAATAGGGCGGTGGCTACTTAGTTTTATCAAGGGTTAAAAATCAATATAGTTAATGAAAACAGTTTTACTAAAAATATATTTTACACTAATAGCCTCATTGGCCACCCTTGGAGTTGGTGCCCAATCGGTAGACTTCAATTCGGAACATATCCAAATTAGGTTCGACTCCAATTTTAACCGTGACATAAATTGGTTGGATGCCGAGGGCAATAGGTTGACTTATTTTGATCCTGAAATTCAAGAAGGTATTGTAGTCAATGGTAGATTGTACAAGTCATTCAAAATTGATCGGGACAGGGTGGTACGGAAATCGGTAGATCACAGTGAATTTGGGAAATGTGTACAAATGGTTGTAAGCGGAATTTATACCGATCAAGATTTATCGCTTCAAAAAACAACGACCATCCTTTTTCCGAAGGATTTTAATAATTCGGCCATTTTTGAGACGTCCTATCGCAATTTAGGGAATCAAAAAATAAGAATAGATACCGTATACAGTCAGAGGGTAGCTTTAAAATCGAATGAATCCTTGGCAGTGGAAAAGGGGAAGTACAATCTGGTCTCGTTTCAGGGCGGGGTAAACGAATGGGGCAGTGACTATGCTGTAATTGGTCTTGAACCGGGCTTTTCACAGCATAATTCTCAAGGGATGCACCCTACGGCCAAAGGAGAAATTATAGGAGGAGGTATGCCATTTATTGATGTTTGGGGAAAAAATATGGGAGTGGCATTGGCACATCTGGGAAAACAGCCGGAATGGGTTTCTTTACCTGTAAGGATGGATGTCGATAACACGGTTGACATGGGTATTACGGAGATACCGGAGGAACGCCTCGGATTAAAAAAATGGTTGTCTCCCAATGAAGTTTATACCACTGTAATGACTACCGTCATCTTTCACAAGTTGGACTATTACAATGCGCTAAATACCTATGGAAATCTTTTGCGTAAACGAGGAGTAAATATTCCAAGGTCATCGCCTGAGGCTGCCTATGAACCCTATTGGAAAAGTTGGGGCTTTGAGTTGGATTTTACGTTGGATGAAATTTATGGAATCCTTCCTGAACTTAAGGATATGGGAATTAAGGTAGCCAATCTGGATGATGGTTGGTTTGATTATTATGGGGACTGGGAAGTAAACAAAGCCATCGGAAAATTTCCGGGCGGTCGTCAGGATATGGTCAAATTCGTAGATCGGGTTCATCAAGAGGGATTTAAGACCAATCTGTGGTGGTATCCTTTGGGCGTTAGTGCCGAGAGCCAATTGGCTAAAAATCACAGTGAGTATTTGGTCATGGATGAGGCCGGTACATATCCAGTAGATGTCCGCGGATTGTATCAATTATGTCCGGCATATGACCCGGCGATGAAGCATGTGGAGAATCTGGTAAAACGTTTTGTGGTGGATTGGGATTATGATGGTCTTTATTCCGACACCAGAGGACTATCGGCCGTACCTCCCTGTTTTAATGTGGTGCACGATCATGCTACTCCTCTAGAATCATTCCAGAGGGTTCCGAAAGTATTTGAGGTAATAAAATCGACCTTGGATAAATATAAAAAGCATTCCATTCACGAGGTATGTATTTGTGCTGTACCCCATTCACCATATAATATGCCTTATTACGATATAGCGAATGCTTCCGACCCCATTAACTCATTGCAGACCAGACGTAGAATAAAAGTGGAAAAAGCCATTCACGGTCCGGCTTATGCCGTTGGGGACTGTTATCAGGTGCCAGAGGACGAGTGGAGTGGTTTTTCAGTGCCTCAGGACTTTGAAAGTGCCATGGGTACCGGGGCGCAAGTGACTACTTTTTATACGGATCTGGACCTTGAACAACAAATGGATTGGAAGCGCTGGGTGAAGGAATATAATGAAAAGAAACTAAGTAGTGCCACCTATACCAATCTTTATGATATAGCCTTTGATAGGCCCGAAGTACATGTAGTGGAAAAAGAAGGACAGCTTTTTTACGGCTTGTACGCCGATCTTTGGTCAAAAGTAGATAGTATTGAACTACGGGGGTTAAGAAAAGGGATAAATTATGAGGTATATGACTATGCCAATAATCGGAAAATGGCCAATGTACATGGAGATAGTCCATATATTAATATTGGTTTCCGCGACCATCTATTGATTCAAGTGGTTCCTGAAAATAAATAGAAAGGGGTTATAACAATTTGATTGAACATTAATTTGCAAATTAAAATTTTACGCTTGTGAAAATACTCATTTTGGTATGCTGTTTTATAGTCCTACAAGACACTTTTGTGCATGATGGGGGGAATTCCCTTGAGAAAGAAAATAGGGTTATTTTTCGCGAGGATTTTGAAAAGGCCTCAGTGGAGGAGGTGCTTCAGAATTGGGACAATAGTAAAAACTCCAAAGGCATGTCATTGTCCAACGATGTCCCAAAAGGAAGTTCAGGAAAAAAATCGCTTATGATGACCTATGTTGCCGGAAAGAATGAGGGGGGACATCTTTTTAAAAGTTTTCCAATGGGCCATGAGGTGTTGTATGCACGTTTTTATGTTAAATTTTTGACCGCAAATAGCCACATCCATCATTTGGTAAAATTGGGGGGATATCAACCTGCTGTGCCATATCCCATGGGATTGGCAGGGCTTAAGCCTAATGGGCAGGATTTTTTAATGTCTGGAATAGAATTCCCGGATAATAAAAATTGGCATTGGGGATTTTATACCTATTGGATGCACATGGCGGGAAGTCCAAAAAACTATTGGGGCAACGTATTCTTCCCTAAAACCGAGAAAAAAGCACCTGTGGGGGAATGGATATGTGTAGAGTTTATGATAAAATTGAACTCTCCAGTAGATTCTTACAATGGAGAGCAGGCATTTTGGATAAATGGCGAAAAAGTACTCCATTTGGGGGAAGGATTTCCCAAAATAAATAATAGAGGTGGACATAATAAAGAAAGTTCATCAGGGAACGCTTTTCACGGCTATCAATGGAGGGATAATGAAAAATTGAAATTAACCTTATTTTGGTTGAATTATTATATGACCAAAGGGATCGAAGGGGAAATAGATCACATTTTATTTGACGAAGTTGTAGTATCCAATAAATATATTGGTCCTTTAAAGTAGTAGTCGGGATAGTGGATAAATTAAATAGAATTTAATATGGGCAAGGTAAAGTTATTAGTTTGTATTTTTATTTTGGGCAATGCAGTGGTTTTCTCACAAGTGTCCGATTTTAAGGTGGCTCCCAATTTTGATCAGACCAATAACATAAGGTGCTATCTTAGTAATGTTGCTAGCGGGATTACCCAAAATGCTTTAAAAGATATCCATAACCTTACAGATTGGGAAAAGGTTCGTGAAGAACGTTACGAACAATTCTGTGAGATGATGGGGCTACAGGGAAAACAGCTGAGTGGAAATAGGCCTGCACTCAAAATCACTAAAACGGGGGTCATACAAAAAGAGGGTTATCGCATAGAGAAATTGTATTATGAATCCCTTCCCGGTCTATATGTGCCGGCCAATCTTTATATTCCGGATGGCATTAAAAAACCCGTTCCGGCCATTTTATATGTCTGTGGGCATTCACACACCCAAAAACACCATTATCAAGCACACGCCAAAAATTTTGCCCAAAATGGTTTTGTGTGTTTAATAATAGAAACGATACAGAGAGGTGAGGTAAAAGGGGAACATTTGGGCCAGGAATCCAACGGTTGGTTTCAATGGTACAGCACAGGTTACAATCCAGGGGGTGTCGAAATATGGAACGGAATAAGGGGCTTGGATCTTTTAAGTAAAATGCCCGAAGTGGATAAGGATAAATTAGGGGTTACGGGAATTTCTGGTGGTGGATCCCAAAGCTGGTATTTGCCAGCTATTGACAGGAGGGTGAAAGCTGCGGCTGCAGTAGCAGGGGCTGGCTCATTGGAAGGTCAAATTACACAAAAGACCATTGACGACCATTGCGATTGTATGATGCCAATAAATACCTATGGAATAGATTTCTCCGATATTGGAGCCTTGATAGCCCCAAGGCCGTTTATGATTGCCCAAACCAATCGAGATCTATATTATTCCCTAGAATCGGTACACACTTTATTCGAAAAAATTAAACCTATTTATTCATTCTACGGAAAATCGGATAACCTGATTATGAAAGAGGCAAGTGGTCCCCATAGCTATGGATCCAATGAAGAGTTACGGCCAGAAATTTTATCGTTTTTTCTTAAGGAACTGAGTGGTATTAATAAGTCTGTGGAACAAATTGGGGAAATCGATATTACCAAAGAATTAAGCAATGATGCCTTGAAAGCCTACACAATTAGTGGGCCACCAAAAGATGACAGGACCACGACTATTCAAGATTCCTTCGTTGAATTGGCGTCCCCTCCTTCTATAGGGAATATGGCCGAGTTTACCAATTATAAACGGGAGGTAGTGACTTTTTTAAAGAAAAAAACATTTGGGGCATTTCCAAAACAGCCTGTTCCGCTGGATATTAGGTCCGAATTTCGGGCTTTGGACGGGAGTGGTACACAGAGACAGGATTACAGTTTTGTTCCTGAAGAGGGGTGGCGTTTAAAATTCTCCTTACGAGGAAAAAACCTGTATGATTCCATCCCGTCCCGTCCCTTGTTACTGGTTCTGAGAAATCCTGACGAAGAGCGATGGTCTTCTGAGTCCATGGTTGCTGGGGCATTGAAAGATATGGAGGTAGCCTATTTTGAGGCCCGGGGCTTAGGCGAGACCGGTTGGTCGCCTAGCTTGCAATGGCATATTAGAAGATCTGCTGCATGGACTGGCCGTACTATTGCCTCGATGAGGGTTTATGATGTGTTGAGGTGTTTACAGGCCTTACGGGAGATACCCGGTATCAACACCAAAACAATTCATATAGCTGCCCAAGGAGAAATGGCGGTAGTCGCCGCCTATGCTGCATTGCTAGATGGCAATGTGAAAACCCTTTTGCTTAAAGATCCACCCGCAACGCAAAATGTTGTTAGCGATCCTTCTGGTAGAGGAGAGGCCTTGGAAATGCTAAATAGTTTAAGGGTGACCGATATACCCCAGGTAGTGGGTTTAAATTTTCCGAATGAATTGGTGATGGTTGGGAACCCATCAAGTACTTTTGAATGGACCAAAAACCTGTATTCGAATTTGAAAATGCCTGATGCATATTTGCAGGTGGATAAAATATCGCAATGGGTGAACAAATAATTAATATAAAATAATAAAAATGAAAAAGACAAAATACGGATTGTATTTATGTGCATTGTTGATAGGGTTGGGGTGTAAGGAGAAAAAGAAGGAAGTAGCTAAAACCGAGGTACGGGAAGATTTTCCATCCGAAATGGTCTCTTTTAAGCCAAATCCCAAAGCTCCTGTTTTTATGGGAGTCAATGCAGAAAATGCCTGGGATAAAAACTTAAGGGAAAGGGGATATATATTATTTGAGGATGATATATATAAAATGTGGTATACCGGTTATAACGATAGTATTAGCCCCAAAAGATTTCTAGGGCTGGCCACTTCCAAAGACGGAATAAATTGGGAGCGTTATACGGAAAAGCCCTTGGACTCTGAAACATGGATAGAAGATATGCAGGTGGTTAAATATAAACAGGAGTATTATATGTTCGCTGAAGGTAAGAATGATGTTGCCCATTTATTGACTTCTCCAGACGGAATTAATTGGACGTCCCAAGGAAATCTCACCATCTTGAAGGCCAATGGTGAGCCCATAAGCGATGGTCCGTTTGGAACTCCTACGGTGTGGATAGAGGGCAATAAAAAATATCTTTTTTATGAGCGGGATGATTTAGGTATATGGTTGGCAACATCTGAAGATTTTAAGACATGGACCAATGTTAAGGATGAGGAAGTGCTTAAAATGGGGCCGGAAGGTTATGACTCTGGAGCAGTGGCGGCCAATCAAATCGTTAAGTATGAGGGCCAATATTTTATGTATTACCACGGTTCGTCCAATCCGGATTGGATGAAACCAGGGGTGGTGGCACTATGGACATCCAACGTGGCAATGTCCACAGATTTGATACATTGGACAAAATATCGGGAAAACCCTATAGTGGAAGGGGATTATTCCAGCCCAATTCTGGTAGACAATGGAGAGGAATTTATACTGTATACCATGCACGACAAAGTACACAGGTATGTGCCTGGGAATTAACGAAATTGGGATAAAAGGTTGCAAAGCTGAATATGCATCAATGTGGGTTATAGTGGCTGCTTTTCCTTAGATTTGCAATATTCCTTTTCATTTAAGAAAGTTAATTATTTTAATCATTAGGGGCCTTAAAGTTTAGGTCATCAATTAATACAACATACAACTTATGACTAAAAAAAATTCAACGGTGGAGCGTAGATCTATCATTATTGGGGATCTCGAATTTAATGGAAAAGTAGATGTTAGGGAACTTAGTGCTAAGTTAGGAGTTAGTGAGGTAACCATTCGAAATGATTTGGCTCAATTGGAAAAAAAGAATATCCTGATTCGAGCTAGGGGCGGGGCCCTTCGTATGGACCCCGTTGGAATAGATTATCATATTTCAGAAAAGGATAAAATTAATATTAAAGCCAAGCAAAGCATCGGCATAGCTGCGGCCAAGTTTGTAGGTAGTGGTGATACGATTATGATCGATTCAGGAACCACCTCAATGGAGTTTGTTAGGAATCTTGATTCCAAATTGGAATTGACAGTTATTACCAATGCCCTGAACATAGCCAATCAATTGCACCAGAATGATAATGTTCAGGTGATTATGCCGGGAGGGGTTTTGCGAAAAAAGTCTTTTTCCTTAATAGGCACAGCTGCTGAGAAAAGTTTGAGAAACTATTTTTGCGATAAATTGTTTCTTGGAGTGGATGGCATAGATGTGGAAAACGGATTATCCACTCCAAATATTGAGGAAGCCCATTTTAATGGTACTATGATTGAAATGTCCCATCAAATTATTGTACTTGCAGATTCGAGCAAGATTGGAAAGAGAAGTTTGGCCTTTATCGGCCCTATATCCAAAATAGATGTATTGATCACCGATGCCGGTATTACCAACGAGCAGAAAGCTGGTTTTGAAAATTCAGGGGTAAAGGTGATAATAGCTTAAATAGGTACAATTTGTTTTGTTGGCACCTATTTTGAGGATATTAAAATCATGTTCCCCATAATCAATAATGAAATCATCTTTTTTAATAATCCGACTTATAAATGTTTGGAGCCCTGTGGTTTTCCATACCTAGGTCCCCTTGCGCAAGCATAAAACTTTCAAGCAATTTTTTGTTCCATAAGTTCTTTAAGATTTCACTATGTGGAAATATAATTTTTTTCTTAAAATCTCCCTTGTAATTATATTGATAAATGGCTGCAAACCAAAAGAAAGTGGAGGTTTTGGCAGAGATATTAGTAAGGATCCGGAGATTATTGACAATGGCAGGGTAATTTTCGAGGAATTATGTAGCTCGTGCCATAATTTTAAACAGGATGCTATAGGCCCGAATCTCAGTGGTCTTACCCGAGCCTTACCAACTAATTGGATCAAGGAATTTATAAAGAGTCCCATTGGGATGATCGATCTTAAAGATAAACGTGCTGTTGCCCTTAAGGAAAAGTATAAAGCGGTTATGCCCAACTTTCAACATCTTTCGGAGGCCGATATTGAAGCTGTTATAGCTTATATAAATACTTATGGGAAAACCCACCCCAAAAAGGAAACCGACCTAATTGCAATAGAAGACCCGATACCAGAAAAAATAAGCTTTTCAGGGGAAACAGCGAAACTTGAATACATAGGGCAAATACCAGCTTCAAGTACCACGCAGCCATATACCCGGATAAATAAGTTGGCATGCGAAAAAAATTTCGGACGGATATTTGTCAATGACTTACGGGGAACCCTTTTTGAACTTAGACAAGGGAAAGCCAATATTTACCTCGATCTAAATAAAACACATCCCAACTTTATAGATAGGAATGGAATGGCAACCGGTTTTGGTAGTTTCGCCTTTCATCCCGAATTCAATAAAAATGGTCTGTTCTATACTTCACATACCGAAGTTGCTGGTTCAAAACAGGCAGATTTTAAACTCCCTGATAGTGTTAAGGTGGTTATGCAAGGTGTTGTTACGGAATGGAAGGCCAAGGACCCTGGATCACTATCATTTTCAGGCCAGACCAGAGAACTTGTTCGATTCGATTTTATTGCCATTTCGCATGGATTACAAGAGATATCTTTCAATCCAAATGCAAACAAGGGCGATATGGATTATGGAAAACTTTATATCACTCTCGGTGACGGAGGAGCGGTACAAGTGGGGTACCCAAAAATTGCGGATCATCACGGCACTGATGTCTGGGGTAGCATATTGCGTATAGATCCAATGGGAGATAACAGTACCAATAATAAATATGGTATTCCCAAGGATAATCCTTTCGCCGATTCCATTAGTAAGAGAAAAGAAATATGGGCCTATGGGTTTAGAAACCCCAATAGGATTACGTGGATCGACAGCAACAGAATTTTGGCCAGTGATATTGGTCAAGCAAATATTGAGGAATTGAACATTGTAGAGCCTGGAAATTTTTATGGTTGGCCAATTAGGGAAGGAAAGTTTTTATTTAACCCCAACGGAAATTTCAATAGTGTATATACACTTCCTGATAATGACCATGAAGGTTTATTTACCTATCCTGTGGTTCAATATGACCATGATGAGGGGCCGGCCATTAGCGGTGGATTTATCGCCAAGGGAAAATTGTATGGGGGTAAATACATTTTTGGGGATATCCCAACAGGGAGGATCTTTATAAGCGATTTGGAGGGTACGGATCATCCTAAAATAGAAGAGTTGAAAATTGTAATTGACAATAAGGAAACCAACTTTTATGAATTAACAAAGAGCAGTAGGGTGGATTTAAAATTTGGCAGGGGTTGTGGTGGTGATATCTATATCTTTACCAAGGCCGATGGAAAAATCTATAGACTACAGGAATTATAAATCAATGGAGGTTGAATCTCAAAGGTGGTTTAAAAATGATCATTTACTGAAGTGTTTTAAACAGGAGTATTTATCCCCATTGTTATTAATAACAACCCCTAATTCCAATTGGGTTTAACCACAGCCTAACCTAAATATTTAAATACCTATAAATTGTACTCGATCCCTGATTTCAAAGTGATGTTAAACATTGAAGATAAATTTTCTGGGAGCTTATCTTATTTAAACAAGCTATCTACAAAATAATTATACCCAAAAAGGTATATTTTTTAGCATGTAAATTAAATTATACCCTAAAAGGTATAATTAATATAATTTTTAGTATATTGCACCCATAAGGGTATAATAATGAAAGAATGGGATAGACATAATGCAATTTCTGACTTTGTCAGAACAAGTAGAAAAGATAGTAAAATGACACAGTCAGAGTTATCGGACTTGACCGGTGTTGGACTTCGCTTTGTACGTGATCTTGAACAGGGAAAACCAAATTTAATGACTGACAAAGTAAATCAAGTATTACTCTTTTTCGGTCATCAATTAACACCAACACCAATAAGCGATGAGACAAGGAGAAATATGGGTGAATAATCAAAAAGCAGGAGTGCTTATTGAAAATGACGAAGGCTATATCTTTCAATACGATAAAGCCTATTTATCGTTGAAAAATGCAACACCGGTCTCCTTAACTTTCCCTTTACAGGAACCACCTTTTACATCAGATAATTTATTTCCTTTTTTTGACGGGCTGATACCTGAAGGCTGGCTGCTCGACATTGCTCAAAAAAACTGGAAACTCAATCCACGTGATCGTATGGGATTATTGCTAACGACCTGTCGCGATTGCATAGGAAATATAAGTATTATAGAAAATGAGTAATTGCTTAGCTTGCCATAAAAAACTAGATTCAGGGGATATTCAATATCATCCTGCCTGTCTTGCTGCTTTTTGGAAGCAAGATACTCCGGTACTAAAATTAGATTATGAAATCTCTCAAATTAACGAACTGGCCGCAGAAAATGTAGCACAGCGAATTATTGTGACAGGAGTACAGCCAAAATTATCCATGGGTTTCACAGAAATAGAAACTGAAGAACGCTTAACGATTGTAGGAGCTTTAAATGGGAGGTATATTTTAAAGCCACCCTTTGCTACGTATCCGCAAATGCCAGAAATTGAAGCATTATCTATGCTTATGGCCAAGTCTTGTGGTATTGCTACAGTCCCGTTTTTATTAATCCCATTAAAAGGCGGTGAATTAGCTTACCTCACACGTCGCATTGACCGTAATGCCAAAGGCGACAAGTTTGCGATGGAGGATGCCTGTCAATTCAGTGAACGTATGACAGAACACAAGTATAGGGGTCCCTACGAGCAAATCGCCAAAGGTATTCTTGCCTACTCTAAAAACCCGTTAAAGGATATCGTTCATTTTTATGAGCAAGTAATCGTGTCTTTCTTGATAGGGAATAACGATATGCACTTAAAGAACTTTTCACTTATCGCAAAAGAACCCAACGCTTACGAGCTGACTCCAGCCTATGATATGATCGCTGCGCAATTATTATTACCGGACGACATAGATGATTTGGCTTTAAACATCAATAGTAAAAAGCGAAAGTTAAAACGATCCGATTTTAACGAAGCTATGTTAAAAGCACATATACCGGAAAAAGCAATTGAAAATCTTTGGAAGCGAATAGAAAAAGGAATGGGGAAATGGTCAGAATTAATAAGTAACAGCTTTCTTTCCTCAGAACAAAAAGAGCGTTTTAGAAAATTGATAAATAGAAAGATAGTACAGTTGGAATTAGCTGTACTTATTTAAAAATCAAGTTCACCTAGAAATTAGAATGCATTAGAACTCCATTCACAATTATATCGAGATTGACAAGTATTCTTTGTTGTAACAAACGCATCCGCTGAATCCTTCAACGCTAAAATATAGGCATTCAGGGCGCAATTCAGAGGCGTTAGAAATACAGAATTCTTCCTGTTTAGGTTAACTCAATTATTTGCATAAATATCCAAATACCCAGAAATTGTACTTGATCCATATTGGATCAATCTCAAAAGTTGGGTCTAAAGAGAAAAATAATTTTCTTTGTGCTTTAAATTACATTGATGAATAAAGGCACTGAGTTATCCTTGTTAAGTTTAATATTACCAGAAGGAATATTAG